>NZ_QGSZ01000197.1 GCF_003857055.1 Micromonospora inaquosa
GGCGGGGGCGGTGTCTGCCAGTGGAACGGGCGGACCATCCCCTGCTACGACGAGGAACTGGGCTGGTTCAACAACGGCAACGGGTGCTACTACAAGCTGACCGACGGGTCGGTCGAGCCCGCCGAGGGTCACCAGTGGTATCTGGAAACCTGCAACGGAGGCGACGTGGGCGCCCAGGAGATGGTGCAGCTGGCCGATCCGCCCGCCGGCTTCGGCGCACCGCCGGACCCCGAGGAGCTGGCCCACCGCGCCCTGGCGTCGATCAAACTGCTCCCGGCGCGGCTGAAGGTGGCACCCCGCAAGGGCATCGGCCCGGGCCTGGTCGGCCTGCCCGTGTGGATGTGGGCAACCCCGGCAAAGAGCTACTTCGGCCCGCTACACGCCGACGCGTCCGACCGGGGGTTGACGGTCCACATCGAAGCGAAGGTCCGCCAGATCGTCTGGGACATGGGCAACGGCGAAGAGGTCCCCTGCGACGGCCCCGGGACCGAGTACCAGTCGAAGGGCGAGCGGGCGGGCAAGACCTCCCCGGACTGCGGCTACGACAAGGGCTACCAGAAGGCCGGCACCTACCGGGTCACCGCCACCACGCACTGGACGGTGACCTGGAGCGGCGGCGGCGAGAGCGGAGTGATCCCGCAGACCCGAAACAGCGACACGGTGACGATCCAGATCAACGAACTCCAGGTGGTGACCCGATGAGCCTCGCGACCCGCAACGGGACCGGATCCGTGGACGCGCCCGTCAACCCGCCCACTGTGGTCCGACAGCGGCGGGTCCGCCCCGGGCTGCTCGGTCTCGCCGTCCTCCTGATCGCCCTGGGCGGGCTGGGCGCGGCGTTCGCGGTCACCTCGGTACGGGCCACCGGCAGCTACCTGGCGGTGGCCCGCCCGGTGGAGGTGGGCCGCGAGATCAGCGCAGCGGACCTGGTCACCGTGCAGGTCGCCGGCGGTCAAGGGCTGCGCCCGGTGCCCGCCGGACGGCTCGACGAGGTGGTCGGCAAACGGGCCGCGGTCGCGCTGCTCCCGGGCACGCTGCTCACCCTGGGACAGGTCACCGACGAACCGCTGCTCGGCCCCGGCCAGCAGCAGATCGCGCTCGGTCTGAAGACCGCCCAGGTGCCGGCCCGCGAACTGCACCCCGGTGACAAGGTCCTGCTCGTCAGCACTCCCGACAACAACGCCGACGCGGGCAAGGCCGCCGCCGGCACCCGGTTCACGGCCACCGTCATCGACATGGTCAGCCCGGGCAGCGACAACAAGGTCCTGTACCTGGCACTGCTCACCCGTGACGTGCCCGCCGTGGTCGCGCTCGCCGCACAGGAACGGCTCGCCGTCGTGCTGACCGAGGCGGCCTGAGCATGGCGATCATCGCGTTGGTGTCCGCGAAGGGTTCCCCCGGCGTCACGACCTCGGCGCTGGCCTGCGCGTTGGCCTGGCACCGGCGGCTGGTGGTCGCCGAATGCGACCCGGCCGGCGGCTCGATCCTCGCCGGATACCTCGGCGGCCAACTGGACGGCCCGCGCGGCATCGGAGAGCTGGCCGTCGGGGAACTACGCGACGGCAACCTGGAAACCGAGTTCTGGTCGCAGCTGGTCGACCTGGACGCGCCCCGCCGGGAACGGCTACTGCTGCCCGGCCTCGTCGACCCGGCCCAGGGCGGCAGCGTCACCCCGCTCTGGCAGCGCTTCGCCGACTACTTCGACGCCCTCGACCGCGGCACACCCGGCTACGACGTCCTCGTCGACTGTGGCCGGCTACACGTGACCGGGCCGCCGTGGCCGGTGCTACGGGCCGCCTCGGTGGTGCTGTTGGTGACCCGGGCGCACCTGCCGGACCTCTCCGGCACCCGAGCGGTGGTCACCACGCTCGAACGGGACTTCGCCGAACACCGGGTGACCCCGGGCACCCTACGGCTGCTGCTGGTCGGCGACGGGCACGGACGGGCCGAGATCAGCCGCGCCCTGAAACTGCCGGTCATCGCACGGCTGCCACACGATCCGCGTACCGCCCGGGTGCTCAGCCTGGGCGGCACCGTGCGGGCCGGTCGGCCATTGATGCGCGCGGCGGCCGCGCTGGAGGTCCCGATCGGGGCGCTCCTGGAGCGGCGACGGGCCCGGTTGGCGTGGCCCGTGCAGCAGGGGGTGCCGGATGCGGTTTGAGCCGGTCTCCACCGACCCACGCCAACAGCCACCGGGCGTGACCTCCACCGCGCCGCCCCTGGCCGTGCCGAACGGCCGGCACCAGCAGTCCGTGCCGCAGCCGATGCCCGCGCTCACCCCGCCACCGGAGTCGCCGCCCCGGCCCCGAATGGATTTCCAGGTGGTCCGGGAGCTGCGTCGGGAACTCACCGAACGGCTTACCCTCTGGCAGCGCGGCCGGGAGTTCACAGTCGACGAGGAGGACACCGAGCGGGCCCGCCTCGCCGTCACGGTGGTCGCCGCGTACGCGGACTCGGTGCGCCGGGCCGGCACGCCGATGGCCGCCAGCGAGGAACGCCTGCTGCTCGACCAGGTGACCGCCGAGCTGGTAGGGCTCGGCCGACTACAGACCCTGCTGGTCGACGACACCATCGAGGAAGTGCACATCCTCGGCTGCGACCAGGTGCGCATCACCCGGCACGGCGGCGGGGTGGACTGGGCCGAGCCGATCGCCGACAGCGACGCCGAACTGGTGGAGATCCTCCAGGCGGCGGCCCGTCGGGCGGGCGCGACCGAGCGGTCCCTCTCCACCGTGAAGCCGACCCTGGACCTGCAACTGCCCGACGGCAGCCGGCTGGCCGCGGTGTTCCTGGTCAGCCACCGCCCGTACGCGGTCATCCGCAAACACAACACCCTGGACGTGAGCCTCGACGACCTCTCTGGCGCCCGAGGTGACCTGGACGAGATGATCGACCCGCTGCTGCGCGACTTCCTCCGCGCGGCCATCCGCGCCGGTCTGAACATCATGGTCGCCGGGCTGGCCGGCGCCGGAAAGACCACTGTCATCCGGGCGCTGATGAACGAGATCCCGCCCGACGAACCGTACGTGCTGCTTGAGGAGAGCCGGGAGTTGCTCCCGGCCCGCCGCCTGCAGCGGCACCGGGCGGTGATGAGCTTCGAGGCCCGGGAGGGGCACGGCGAACGCGGCTTCGACGGCCGCCCGGCCGGTGAGGTGACCATCGCCGACCTGATCCCGCTGTCGCTGCGGATGGGCGTCCTGCGGATCATCGTGGGCGAGGTGCGGTCCCGGGAGATCGTGCCGATGCTCCAGGCGATGACCACCAGCCGGGGGTCGATGTGCACCATCCACGCCCGTACCGCCGCCGGTGTGAGTGAACGGATCGTCGAGCTGGCGTTGGCGCACGGCCGCGAGATGACAGTCGACCAGGCCCGCCGGATGGCCGGCAACGCGCTCGACCTGATCGTCTACGTCACCATCGAGGACGAGACCGCCATCGGTGGGCGGAAACACCGGTTCGTCTCGCATGTGGAGGAGGTGATCGGGGCCGGCGAAGCCGGTCGGATCACCACCACCACGGTCTTCGGGCCCGGCCCGGACGGTCGTGCGGTCCCCCGGCACCTGCCGGAACGGGTCCGCGACCAGTTGCTGCGGGTGGGTTACGACGCGCGGCTGCTGACCCGATGGGTCGAGGCCGGTGCCGGTGCCTGGCGGCGGCCCCGGCAGACCCGACTGGCCGGGCGGTGACCTGATGCTCGGCAGCCTGGAAATGATCGCGGTGATCTCCGGGGCCGCCTGTGTGGCCGGGCTGCTGCTGGCCGTGGTCGCGCTGGTCGGCACCCGTCGGCCACCCGGGCCACCACCGGGCGGCGGGCCGGGGCTGAGCCGGTTGTGGCGCGGGCCGGGCAGAACTCCGGCCGAGCAGCGGGCCTACCAGGCACTGCTGATCGCCGCGCTGGTCGCCGGCGCGTTGTCGTTCCTGCTGACCGGGTTGCCGGTCGTGGGCCTGCTGGTGGCGGTGGCGGTGCCCGGCACCCCGTGGCTGTTCGGGGTGGGCAAGGCCGAGCAGCGGGCGATCTCCCGGATCGAGGCGGTCGGCGAGTGGACCCGCCGGCTCAAGGACGTCTCCGGCACCGGGCAGGGCCTCCAGCAGGCGATCATCGGCACGATCGGCAGCGTGCCACCCGGCATCGAGGACGAGGTACGGCTGCTCGCCGCCCGTCTACAGGCCGGCTGGCTGGCCCGATCCGCGTTGCTGGCGTTCGCCGACGAGATCGCCGACCCGGTCTGCGACCAGGTGGTCGCGGCGCTGATCCTGCACCTGTCGGACCGGGGTGAGCGGCTGGGTGACGTGCTCGGTTCGATCGCCGGCGCGGCGTCCGCGGAGGTGGCGACCCGTCGGGAGATCGAGGCCAAGCGCACCCAGCCCCGGTTCGCGGTCCGCTTCCTCACCGGGATGACCCTGGCAACCCTGGCGTACGGGCTGATCAACACCGAGTACATCAAGCCGTACGGCACGCCGCTGGGTCAGCTGGTGATGGCCTTCCTCGGCGCCGCCTTCATCGGCCTGCTGGCCTGGGTGCGGTCGATGAGCCAGCCGCAACGGCCGGCCCGGTTCCTGCCGACGCCCGATCCGACCGAGGTGATCGCGTGAGCGTGATCGTGAACTGGCAGTTGGCCGTCGCGGTCTGCGGTGGCGCCGGGATCGGTTTGGGTGTGTTCCTGATGGTCCGGGAACTGGCGCCGGCGACACCGGCGCTCGGGCCGGCGCTGCGCCGACTACATCAGCCACCGGGCACCGGCCGGGTCGCCACGCCCGCGTCCCGGCGACTCGACTCGCTGACCGGGCTGTCCCGTTGGCTGCGTCCGCCGCAGCGGCAGCTGGCCCTGATCGGCCAGACGCCCGAGCAGTACGCGCTGTCGGTGCTGCTCTCCGCGCTGATCGGGCTGGCCACGCCGACAGTGCTCGGGGTGGCGCTGTGGGTGCTCGGCGTCTCGCTCCCGCTGGTCGTGCCGGTGCTCGGCAGCCTCGGCCTGGCCCTGATGGGCGCCCTGATGGCGCACCGCGCCGTGCTGACCAAGGCGGATGCCGCCCGCGACGAGTTCCGCCAGGCCGTCTGCACCTACCTCGACCTGGTGGCGTTGCAGCTCTCGGCGGCGCACGGTCCGGTGCAGTCGCTGGAGCGAGCGGCGGCGGTCTGCGACGGTTGGGTGTTCGACCGCCTCCGGGAGTCGCTGCGGATCGCCCAGATGCAGATGCACGCGCCCTGGGACGAACTCCGCGACCTCGCCGACAAGGTCGGCATTCCGGAGTTGGGTGACGTCGGCGCGATCATGCGCTCCTCCGGCAGCGAGGGCGCGCAGGTACACGAGACGCTGCGCAGCCGGGCCGACTCGCTGCGCGACCAGATCCGCACCGACAACCTCGCCCGCGCCGAGGGGATCACCAGCAAGCTCGACATTCCGGGCGCACTGCTCGTCTTCGTGCTGCTCGGGTTCGTCCTCTACCCGTTCATCTCCCGTGTCTGACCCCGCCCCCTGAAGGAGAACGAGATGTCCATCCTCAGCTATCTGCACGTCGTGATGACGACACGCCTGGCCGAGCTACGCCGGGACGGTGAGCGCGGCGACAGCCCGGTGCCCACCGCCGTGATCATCGCCGGTCTGGTCGCCGTCGCCATGGCCGTCACCGCCGCTGCCCTGCTCAAGGCTGACGACTGGATGACCAAGATCCCGGACCACACGAACCCGGGCAAGTAGCCGGGATGCGTCGAGCCGCGTACCCGAGGTGGCGCCGGGCGGTCACCGCTGCCCGGCGCCGTCTCGCGGCCGGCGACCGTGAACGGGGCGCCAACCCGGTGGAGCTTGCCGTGATGATGCCGCTGATCCTGGTGCTGCTCTTCGCCTCGATCCAGATCGCGGCCGTCTTCCTCGCCCGCACCACCGCGTTGAACGCCGCGCAGAGTGGCGTCAACGCACAGCGGACGTATCAGGCGGACGACGGTGCCGGGGTGGACAGCGCGTCGCGCTTCCTCAAGGCCGCCGGCGGCTGGCTGGTGGGCTGGGAAAAGGCCGGCCTGACCTGCGTGACCACCCCGACCGAGGTGACCTGCACGGTGAGTGGCCGGTCCCTGTCGGTGGTGCCGGGCGTGGACTTCGCGATACAGCAGACCGCCCACGGGACGGTGGAGAGGGTGACCCTGCCATGACCCGGGCCGCCGAGCGGGGCTCGGTCTCCATCGAGGTGGCGGTGCTCGCGCCCGCGTTCATCGCGCTGATGGTGCTGGCCGGTGTGGTCGGGCGCAACGCGGTGGCGGCGGAGGCGCTCGACGCGGCGGCGCACGACGCCGCACGGGCGGCCTCGATCTCCCGGGACTCCGGCACCGCCCGGAAGAAGGCGCTGGAGGCCGCCCAGAACCAGCTGGACTGGCACGGCCTGGCCTGCGGCAACGACCTGAGCCCGACGTTCACCGGTGCGGTGGCCGGCAGTGACTCTTCCAGCTTCGACGACGCCTTCAGCAGCACGGTCGGCACGGACGCCACGGTGACGGTGACGATCAGCTGCCTGGTGTCCTTCAAGGACATCACCCTCGACATCCTGCCCGGGATGGAGAGTGAACGGGAGATCACCGGGCAGTTCACCTCCCCGCTCGACCGTTACCGGAGTCGGCAATGACAGCCGCGACGTCGACTCCCAGGTCCTCGCGGGCAGGTGAGCACGGCCGGGTGAGCATCTTCCTCGCGGTGACGATGGTCGGCGTACTGGCCATCATCGGCCTGTCCTTCGACGGTGCCGGGCAGCTCCGCACCCTGCAGCGGGCCCAGAACCTGGCTGCCGAGGCGGCTCGGGCCGGCGGTCAGGCCATCGACCGTGCCACCGCCATCGAGGGCGGGCCGAAACGGATCGACGAGCCGCAGGCGCGCGCAGCGGTCGCCTACTACCTGGCTGCCGTGGGCACCGCCGGCCACACCGTGAACTTCCCTGAGGTCGACGGGGAAACGCTGATCCGGGTGACCGTCTCCATCACCTACCACCGCTCGATGCTCGGACCGTTCGTCCAGGACAAGACGGTCACCGTCACCGGCGAGGCGACCGCGCGTGCCATCACCGCAGCACCGTAGGAAGGAAGGCAGCCATGCCCGTATCGGGTGGGTCCGTCGTACGGCGGACCGGACGGATCATCACCGGCATCGGCGCGCTGGCCGTGCTCCTGGTGCTGCTGGTCGGCGCGCCGATCGCGTTGCTCGCCTTCGCCGGCAACCCCCTGCCCGACCACCTCCCCACGATCGATGCGGTGGGCACCGCGCTGACCAGCCGGGACGACGGTCAGCTCTTCCTGCGGGCGCTGGCCGTGGCCGGTTGGTTCGGCTGGGCCACGTTCGCTTTCAGCGTCCTCGTCGAGTTGGGCGCACAGACCCTGCGCCGGCCGGCGCCGAAGCTGCCCGGGATGGGCCGCCAGCAGAGGGCCGCCGCCGCGCTGGTCGGCTCCGTCGCGCTGATCCTGGTCGCCAGCCCGGCCGCCGCCAGCGCCGCAGCGGTCTACGGAGCTCCGGCGTACGCGAATCCGGGCGCACCGGCCGTCACCACGCTGGCCGCGCCGACCCGCGCCGCGATGACACCGGACACGGCCGCGCCGGTGGCCCGGGGTGGGTTGCTCGGTATGGCCGGGGCAGGGCTCGCCGCACCCGGTGGCTCGGCGGCGAACGACGAGGCCGCGCCGGTGTACCGGGTGGCGCGGGGCGACTACCTCGGGGAGGTGGCCGAGCGGTACCTGGACGAGTTCGGCGACTACCGACAGCTCGCCAAGCTGAACAAGCTCGACGACCCGGACCGGATCCGCCCCGGCCAACTGCTCCGACTGCCGACCGAAGCCGCCGACCAGGGGGCCCGGCAGCACGCCACCGGCCGGCTCGTCGACCGACCCACGGCGTCGAAGCCGCCCGCTCCCCGGCCGACGACCGAGCGGTCCGCGCCGCCGCGAGTGGCCCCGGCACCACCCAGCGGTACGGAGTCAGCCGGCCAGCCACCCGCGATGACGGTCGGTGCGGCCCGGGCCGGTGCCGCCGACCGGGTGAACCGACCGCTGGCGGTCTCCGCCGTACTGGCAGTGGCGAGCATCGTCGGCGCCCAGATCGGCGCGGTCCTGGGGTTGCGCCGCCGGCTGGCCGCGCCCTCCCGCGCACCACGACGCGGCGCGGGGAGAAACGGCGGCGGCGCAGGCCAGAGCAGCAGCGGCGGCGCCGGCCGGCGGACCAGTGGTGGGGCGGCCGGTAGCGGTGCCGCCTGGGCTGCCAGCCGGGCGGCGGCGGCCATCGAGGCCCCCGCGACATCGAACGGCGACGCGGCACCGAGCGGGACCGACTTCGCACCTCGCGGCGGCGGAGCAACACCCTCCAGCAGCGGGTTCGCACCGACCGGCAGCGGCGTCGCACCTACCGGCAGTGGGTTCGCACCTACCGACGGCGGGGTGACGCCCGCTGGCGGCGGGGTCGGCTCGACCGGCAGTGGGGTCGCCTCTCCTGGCAGTGGGGTGAGGCCCGCTGGCAGCGCAGTAGCACCGGCCGGAAGCGGAATGGCCTACCCCGGCAGCACGGCGTTCCCGGGCAGCGGGATGGCGCTCTCCGGCGGCACGACACCCCCCGGCGGCGGAATGGCGACCGCCGGAACTGGCGGCTGGAGTGGTGACGAGGGCTGGGCCGGCGATGGTTGGGCCGGCGATGGCGGCGAAGGCGGACTGTTCAACGGTGAGCACGGCCTGGACTCCGTACCGGACGGACCGCCGGTCGGCCGCCACCGACGCAGCTGAGGCGATCGACCCGCGCGACGCGGGCGTCAATGCCTCCGGGGTCGCCACGGAGTGTTACCGGTGCGCCAGCGTGTCGCAGGCCGGCCCGCCCGGTGGAGTCACTGCGCGGAGCATCGCGCCGCCGGCCAGGGCACGGCGCTCAAGGCACGGTGGTCAAGGCACGGCGGTCAAGGCACGGCGGGCCAGAGCATTCGGTCAGGGCAGGCGGGTCTGGAGCACGCCGTTCTGGATCCGGGTGGGCAGGACCTGCTGGTCGTTGCCGGACGGCCCCTGCACGACCTCGCCGCCGTTGAGCCGGAACGCGCTGCCGTGCCACGGGCAGACCACGCAGGCGTGGCCGTCGATCTCCTGCACCTCGCCCTCGCCGAGCGGCCCGCTCTGGTGCGGGCAGCGCTCCAACATCACCGTCACCTCGTCACCGTGCCGGTAGAGGATCACCGAGATGTTGTCGTCCACCTCTCGGGTGATCAGGGTGCGTTGCGGCAGCGTCGCCATGTCGGCCAGCGAGTGCCAACCGTCGGTCATCCGGTGCAGCTCGGAGACGCTCTGGTTGACCTGCGCCCCCTGCTTGTACGCCAGGTGACCCCCGATGTACGCCCCGAGGCTCACCGTGGAGAGCCCGAGGAAGCCGAGGGCGCGGCCCATCCCGTGGCGGCCGGACAGCCGTGCGGCCAACGAGCCGGCGTAGAGCGCCATGCCAACGGTGTTCGCGGCGGCGTGCACCAGGCCGACCCGGCGCTGGTCCCGGGCGAGTGCCGCCCAGTCGTTCAGGCCGGCGACCGCCGCTGGAACCGCGCTGACGGTGCCCAGACCGACCAGCACGGTGGCGGGCCGGCGCTGCCCGGGCATGAGATCCAGCACCGCGGCGCTGATCCAGGCACCGACCGGCACCTGCACCATCGCCGGGTGCAGCGGATGCCCGAGGGTCACCCCGTGCAGCAGGTCGCGCAGCCGGCGCGGACGCAGCGTCCCCAGGACGACCTTCTGCAACCGGTCACCCGCGCCGTCCAGCCGGGAGTCCTGCTCAACTTTCGTCAAAAGTGCTCGCACGGGTACCGACTTCCCCGCGATCGCCGTCGCAAACCGACCAGCGGTGACAAACCTGCCGCCCCGCCTACGCCGCCGATCTTGCACTTTGTGTTTCCAGGATCCGGGGCAAAAGGCCACATAACACCAACCGGAAGTGCAAGATCGACGGACGAGGGGGGTGGAGCGCGGGGCGCGGGCCCTCGCGGGTCAGGTCATGTTGGCGAGGAACTCGCTGTAGAACAGGCCCAGGGCGATGGCCACGCCGATACCGGCGATGATCCAGAAGCGGACCACGATGTTGACCTCGCTCCAGCCGGCCAGTTCGAAGTGGTGCTGGAGTGGAGACATCCGGAACACCCGTTTACCGGTGGTCTTGAAGGAGATGATCTGGATCACCACGGACATCGTGATGATCACGAAGAGCCCGCCGATGATCGGCAGCAGCAGGATGGTGCGGGTGGACATCGCCATGCCGGCGATCAGACCGCCCAGCCCCAGCGCCCCGGTGTCACCCATGAAGATCCGTGCCGGCGAGGTGTTCCACCACAGGAAGCCCACACAGGCCCCGGCCGCCGCCCCGGCTATCAGCGCGATCTCCAACGGGTCGCGGACCTCGTAGCAGTACGGCTGGGTGTAGTTCGGGTCGGCGCACCAGTGCCGGTACTGCCAGAACGCGATGAGTGCGTACGCGGCGAGCACCATCACCGACGCGCCGGTGGCCAGGCCGTCCAGGCCGTCGGTGAGGTTGACGCCGTTCGTCGCGGCCATCACCACGAAGATGAAGATGATCACCGCGCCGACCTTGCTGACCTCCAGGAAGTCGATGTCCCGGATGAAGCTCAGCGTGGTGCTGCCCACCGTCTCGGTGTTGGTCGCCAGGCCCGAACCGTTGGTCATCGTGCTCGGGAACCACAGCGCGATCACCCCGAAGACCGCACCGACCAGGATCTGCCCGAGTAACTTGCCGCGCTTGTTCAGCCCGGCGCTGTTGCGCTTGCGCACCTTGAGGAAGTCGTCGAGGAAGCCCACAGCGCCGGAGAAGACCATCAGCCCCAGCAGCACCAGCGCGGTGATGGTCGGCTCCACCTGGGCGATCTGCTGATCCGGCAGGGTGGTCAGGGCAAGGTGCCCGGCCACGTACGCGATCACCGTGGCCAGGATGAAGACCACGCCGCCCATGGTGGGCGTGCCCTTCTTGCCCTGGTGCATGGCGGGGCCGTCGGACCGGATCGGCTGACCGGCCTTGAGCCGGGTGAACACCTTGATCGCGATCGGGGTACAGAAGAGCGATACGAGGAACGCCACCCCAATGGCGACGATGACCGCCCTCATCGGGTGGACTCCCCGTCGGTGTCGGCGCGCAGAGCGTCGGCCACCTCCCAGGTCCGGTACCGGGAACCCTTGACCAGGACGACATCACCCGGTCGTAGCTCGCTCCGCAGCACCTCGACGGCCGCCGCCTGATCGGTGAGCAGCACCGACTCTCCTCCCCAGTTCGCTACCGCTGTCGCGCCCTCGTGGATCGGCGCAGCCGGCTCACCCACCACGAGCAGCCGGTCGACACCCAGCTCGGCCGCGAGTTGGCCAACCTCAGCGTGGCCGTCGTACTCGAACGGGCCCAGCTCGGCCATGTAACCAAGCACCGCGACGGTACGCCGCCCCTGACCCATGCTGGCCAGCGCCCGTACCGCCACCGCCATCGAGGCCGGGTTGGCGTTGTACGAGTCGTCGATCACGGTCACCCCGTCGGGACGGTCGAAGACGTCCATCCGTCGGGTCGAGACCAGGCCCAACTCGCCGAGGGCCGTGGCCAGCTCGGCCAGCGGCATCCCCAGCTCCCGGGCGACCGCCGCCGCCGCGAGCGTGTTCCCGACCTGGTGACGGCCGGCCAGCCGAAGCCGCACCGACGCGCGCCCCTCCGGGGTGACCAGGGTGTACGACGGGTGCCCCCGCTCGTCGAGCGTGACGTCCTCGGCGCGCACGTCGGCGGCGGGCGCCTCGCCGTAGCGGACCACCCTCGCCTGGGTGCGGCTCGCCATCGCGTCCACCCGGGGGTCGTCGGCGTTCAGCACGGCCAGCCCGCCCGGCGGCAGGGCCTCGACCAGCTCGCCCTTGGCCTGCGCGATGGCGTCCTGCGAGCCGAACTCGCCGATGTGCGAGGTGCCGACGTTGAGCACCACGGAGATCCGGGGTGGCACCAGCTCGCACAGGTAACGGACGTGCCCGATCCCGCGGGCGCCCTTCTCCATCACCAGGTAGCGGGTCTCCGGGTCAGCCTGCAGGGCGGTGTACGGGTGCCCCAGCTCGTTGTTGAACGACCCGGGTGGCGCCACGGTGGCACCGAGCCGGGCGGTCAGCTGACCGATCAGGTCCTTCGTGGTGGTCTTGCCGGACGAACCGGTCACGCCGATCACGGTCAGCCCGGGCAGCCGGTCCACCGCCGCGCGGGCCAGTCGGCCCATCGCGGTCAGGGCGTCGTCGACCAGCACCATCGGCACCCCGGGCACCTCGCGGCTGCCGAGCACCGCCACCGCGCCGGCCTGGATCGCCGTCGCCGCGTAGTCGTGCCCGTCGACCTTCTCCCCCGGGAAGGCCACGAAGAGCGAACCGGGGCCCACCTTGCGGGAGTCGAACTCCACCGAACCGGTGACGGTGACGTCCGGGTCGGCGGCCACCAGCCGCCCGTCGACCGCCGCGGCCACCTCGGCCAGGCTCAGCGCGATCACCGCTGGCCCGCCAGGTCCCCGAAGCGGGCCCGCAGCGCCTGGGCCAACTCGACGCTGTCGTCGAACGGAAACACCTCGCCCGCCACCTCCTGGCCGCGCTCGTGCCCCTTGCCGAGCAGCGCGATCACATCGCCCGGCTCGGCCAGCCGAACCGCCTCGTCGATCGCGGCGCGGCGACCCGCCACCTCGATGATCCGCGCGGCCGTACCGGCCCGGTACGCCCCGGCGAGCACCTCGGCGCGAATCTCCCCCGGATCCTCGGTACGCGGATTGTCGTCGGTCACCAGCACCACGTCGGCTCCCTCCGCCGCGGCGGCGCCCATCACCGGCCGCTTGCCCCGGTCCCGGTCTCCACCGGCGCCGATCACACAAATGAGTCGGCCGGCGCTCAACTCGCGCAACGCGGCCAGCGCGGCCACGATCGCGTCCGACTTGTGCGCGTAGTCGACCACCCCGCGCACCGGTGCGGCCACGTCGACCAGCTCCAGCCGGCCCGGGACGCCACCACATTCGGCCACACCGGCCGCCGCGGTCGCCGGGTCCACCCCGGCGCCGACCAGTGCGGCGATGGCCAGCAGCGCGTTGGCAACGTTGTGCCGGCCGGGCAACGCCACACCGGCGGACAGGGCCACCCCGTTCGGGCCGTGCGCGGTGAACCGCTGCGCGTACCCCTCGCCGTCCACCTCGTCGGCCCACCAGGTCGCGCCCTGGTCACCGCTTGCCGAGTAGGTGACAGTGGTCGGCTTGAGCAGCGGCTTCAACGCCGGGTCGTCGTGGTTGAGCACCTCGACCTTGCAGCGCCCGTCGAAGAGCTGCGCCTTCGCGGCGAAGTAGTCGTCGCTGTCGGCGTGGAAGTCCAGGTGGTCGGAGCCGAAGTTGGTGTAACCCCCGACGGCGAACCGCACCCCACCCACCCGGCCCATGGCCAGCGCGTGGCTGGAAACCTCCATGACCACGGCGGTGACCCCACGCTCGCGGGCGGTGGCCAGCATGGCGTGCAGGTCGGGCGCCTCGGGGGTGGTGCGCACACTGTCGATCACCAGGTCACCGAGCCGGGTCTCCACCGTGCCGACCAGCCCGGTGGTGTGCCCGGCGGCCCGCAGCCCCGACTCGATCAGGTACGCGGTGGACGTCTTGCCGGCGGTGCCGGTCACCCCGATCACGGTCAGACCGGCGGTCGGGTCGCCGTACACGGCCGAGGCCAGCTCGCCGAGCACGGCGCGCGGGTCGGGCACCACCAGGGCGGGCAGACCGGCCTGCGCGGCCAACCGCGCACCGGCCGGGTCGGTCAGCAGGGCCACGGCGCCCGCCTCGGCGGCGGCGGCGGCGAACTCCGCGCCGTGCCGACGGGCCCCGGGCAGCGCCGCGTACAGGTCGCCGGGGCGAACCTCCTGGCTGGCGTGGGTGACCCCGGTGACGACCACCTCGGCGGCGTCCGCCGGAAGGTCGACGGCGAGCCGGATGGCGAGATCACCGAGCCGAACTCCGGTCACGGTACGTGGACGTGGATTGCCGGGCACGGCGTCAGACCCTACCCGGTCGTCCGGTTCCGGCCGCACAGCCGCCCCGGTGGTTCGTCGGCACTCACCGATGATGTCCCGCCATTGCTGCTCAGTGCGGATAGACCACAAACTTGGGCGCGGATCCGTCGGCGGAAGGCGGCACGCGGTAGTGACGCAGAGTGAACTGCATCATGTCCCGGAACGCCGGCCCGGCGACCGCCGCGCCCCCACCGTTGGGCGCGTACACGAAGACGGCGATCACGTACCGGGGGTTCTCGGCGGGAGCCATCCCGATGAAGGAGGACACCTCACCGGGCTGCTTCTTGCCGTTCACCAGCCGCCACCCGGTGCCGGTCTTGCCGGCGACCCGGTAACCGGGGACCGCGGCGGCCAGACCGGTGGCGCGGTCGACAGTGGTGACCGCCTCCAGCATGGTGCGCAGCGCCGCCGCGTTCTGCGGGCTGAGCACCGAGCGGGTCACCGGGGCCGGCGCGGGGGTGCGCTTGCCGTCCGGGCCGATCACCTCCTTGACCAGGTGCGGCTGCACGTACGTGCCGTTGTTGGCGATGGCGGCGTACGCGGCGGTCATCTGCAACGGGGTGGCGTCGACGCTGTGCCCGATCGGCACCGACCCGGCCGACGACTCGCTCCACTCGTCGGCCGGCAGCAGCCGCCCGCTGGCCTCCCCCGGCATCCCCTCGCCGGTGGGCTTACCCAGCCCGAACCGCTTCTGGTAGTCGATCAGACGGTCCCGGCCGAGCCGGTCGGCGACGGTGATGGCGCCGACGTTCGACGAGTAGGCGAGCATGCCCGGCACGCTCATCCGTTTGCCGTCGGCCGGATGGGTGTCGGGGAACCAGGTGTCGCCCTTCTTGATGGCGTTGGCGACGGGGAACGTGGTGTCCGGCGTGATCACCCCCTCCTGCAGCGCCGCGCCGTAGGTGATCGCCTTGTGCACCGAGCCGGGGTCGACCACGAAGCTGGTCGCCGCGTCCTCCCGGGCGACCGGGTCGCTCGGGAGCGGCTTCGCCGCGTCGTAGGTGGGGTTGCTGGCCTGGGCCAGCACCGCGCCGGAGGGAATCTCCATGACCACCGCCGCGCCAGTGCCGCCGGGCGCCTTGGCCATGCCCGCGCTGAGGATCTGCTGCGTGCGGAACTGCAGGTCACGAACGATGGTGAGGGCGAGGGAGCTGCCTGGCTTGGCGGGAGTGGTCTGGCTGTAGCCACCCGGGATCGGCGCTCCGAGGTCACCGAGGCCGGCCTCGTACACCCGCTTGCCGTCCTGACCGGCGAGCACGTCGTCGTAGCGGGCCTCCAGCCCTTCCAGCCCGTCCATGTCCTGGCTGGTGAAACCGATCAGGTTGGCCGCCAGGTCACCGCCGGGCACGTCGCGACGCTCGTCGCGGTGCACCCCGATACCGGGCAGCTCCAGCGCCTGCACCCGCTTGGCGGTCGGGATCTCCACACCCCGCGCCAGGTAGGCGAACGTGGACGCGATGCCGTTCTCCAGCTTGCGCGGCTTCATCAACTCCATGAGCTTCGACACCGGGATGCCGAGCAGCGGGGAGAGCGCCTTCGCGGTGCCGCCGGGATCTTCGACCTTGGTCGGGTCGGCGTACACGTACCGCGCCTCGACGCTGCGGGCCAGCGGCGCGCCGGTGCTGTCGTAGATCGCGCCGCGCGGCGCGGGCAGCTCGACAGTGCGGGTGCGGTCGATGACGCCACCCCCGGCGTACGCCGGCGCGTCCACTGCCTGGAGGAAGATCAGCCGGATGCCGATGACGGCGAACAGGGTCAGGGCGAGCACGGTGCCCAGCCGCAACCGCAGCCGCGAGTCGGCCAGCTTCGGTGGGCGTCGTGGCTTGCGGGTCGGCCGTCGGGCCGCCGGTCGGTCGGCGCGACGCGGCGCACGTGGCGTGGTGCGACGACGCGGCGGCGGCTCGTCCCCAGCGGGGCCACGGGGGGTACGCGGCGCGACGGTGCGCACCACCGCACCGCGTCCGGCCGCCGGAGCGTCGCGCCGGCCCGAACGGGCGGCGGCCCGACCGCCGTCGAGCACCTGCAACGCCGGCCGGAACGGGTCACCGGACCGGGTGCTGCGCGGCGTCCGGCGCTGCTCGGCACCCTGGCCGCGCGCCGGCGTGCCGCGCTCCTCGCGCACCGTGCGGCCCCTCGGGGTGTACGCCCGAGCGCCGGAGATGCCCCCGATGCCCGGCTCGCCGGTGCGCGGCTCGCCGTCGGCCGGGCCGGCATCACGTGCAGAACCGCGCCGGGACCCCGTAGGGTCCCGGCGCGGCTCGTCCGACCTTGGTGACACCGGTCAGCCTCCCGCACCCTGGCTGGTCACCGACGGCTGGCCGTTCGCCGGCTGCGGCACCTCAAGGGTCTTGCCGTCCGGCAGCCGGATGTAGCCGGGCTCGCCGGCGTCGACCAGGCCCAGCCGCCGCGCCTCGGCGGTCAGGTTGCCCGGCGCCTCGGCGTCGGCGATCTGCTTGTCCAGTTGCTGCTTTTCCAGGTCCAGTCGAGACTGCTGCTGCTGCAGCCGCTCCAGCCGGAACGCGTTCTCATTGATCTTGGTGTTGACCGCCAGGATGCCCAGCACCCCGCCGACCACCAGCACCACGATCAGCGCCGCGAACGGCGCACGCGGCACCGACACCGGCGGCGGCGGTGCCACCCGCAGCCGGGGCGGGCGGGCGCTGGCCGCGCTGCCGGCCTTCTCGACCGGCCGCAGCGCGGCGGTGCCCTGAGTCGGGAACTCGCGCGCCCCCCGGGCGCGAGCCTCCCCCTGCCGGTTCACTCGATCGATGCGTGGCGTACCGTTTCCGACGCGTGAAGCCCGCTCCGCCGCGATCCGGCCCCCCGACCGCGGTGCGCGCTGCCCGCCGCCGGTGACGTCCCGGCGGTCGCGCTTGTCAATACTCATGTCCCTCCCCCTCAACATCCGTCCCTCTAGCCGTCCCGGTGGCCCTGACCCCCCACGGATCAGGCGGACCCCGTGCCCGGTTGGTGCATTCCCTTCACCCGTCGGCGGGACCGTTCGCGGTCGGTCCGCCCTTGCTCTGTCGCGTTCGGGTCGAGTCGCTCCGCGGCCCGCAGCCGCACCGAGGCGGCCCGCGGATTCGCGGCGACCTCCGCCTCTCCGGGTAGTTCGGCGCCCCGGCTGAGCAGTCGGAACGTCGGACCGGACCCGGGTAGCTCGACCGGGAGGTCAATCGGGCCCTTACTGCGGACCCGGTCCGTGAGGGCCGCCTTGGTGAGCCTGTCCTCCAGCGAGTGGTAGGACAGAACCACCATGCGACCGCCCACGGTCAGTGCGTCGAGTGCGGATGGCAACGCTGTCTCCAGCGCTGCCAGCTCTCTGTTTACCTCGATCCGTAAAGCCTGAAACGTTCTCTTTGCCGGGTGCCCGCCCGTTCGTCGCGCTGGTGCCGGGATGGAGTCCCGAACCAACTCCGCCAGCAGCGCGGACGAGGTGATCCGGGCCCGCTCCCGCTGCCGGATGATCGCCGAGGCGATCCGACCGGCGAACTTCTCCTCGCCGTAGACCCGCAGCACCCGCGCCAGGTCCGGATGCGCGTACGTGTTGACCACCTCTTCGGCGGTCACCCCCCGGGTCTGGTCCATCCGCATGTCCAGCGGCGCGTCCTGGGCGTACGCGAACCCGCGGTCGGGCGCGTCCAACTGCAACGACGAGACACCCAGGTCGAACAGGATGCCGTCGATGGCCGGATAGCCCAGCCGGTCCAGCACGTCCGGCAACTCGTCGTAGACGGCGTGCTCCAGATGCACCCGATCGGCGAACCTGGCCAGTCGGACCCGCGCGTGAGCGAGCGCCTCGGTGTCCCGGTCGAGCCCGATCAGGACCGTCTCCGGGTGCGCCTCGAGCACCGCCTCCGCGTGCCCGGCCAGGCCGAGCGTCGCGTCGACGTAGACCGTCCGGCCGCCTCGACCCAGCGCGGGGGCCAGCAGCTCGAGACACCGCTCAAGCAGCACCGGCACGTGCGTGCCGCGCAACTCCCCCATGTTGACCCCCACTGGTTGAAACGTCCGTTCTTCTCGTGCGCCTGTCGTCGGACGGCGCTGCCGTCGTACCGCCAGATCCCCATCCGCTCCCGCCTGACACCGGACCGTCGCCCAATGACTGGATCGTGCGCCTGGCACCGGGGAAGTGATGCCAGGAACTCGAAAGCGGCTGGAGATCTCGCAGTACGTCGGGCGCCGTGACCGCCCTACAGACCGCCGGGCAGCACCCCCTCCTCGATGTCGGCGAAGTCGTCTTCGCTCTCGGCGAGGTAGGTCTCCCAGGCGACCTTGTCCCAGATCTCCACCCGCGTACTCGCGCCGATCACCACCAACTCGCGGTTCAGAGCGGCGTAGTCCCGTAGGTGGGCCGGAATGGTCACCCGGCCCTGCTTGTCCGGAACCTCGTCGTGCGCACTGGCAAAGAAGACCCGGCTGTAGGCCCGGGCCGCCTTGTGTGTCATCGGTTGTGCGCGCAACTGCTCCGCGATCCGCTGGAACTCAGGAGTCGGGAAGACGTAGAGGCAGCGCTCCTGCCCTTTGGTGACCACGACACCCCCCGCCAGCTCATCCCGGAACTTCGCCGGAAGGATCAACCGGCCCTTTTCGTCCAGGCGCGGAGTGTGGGTGCCGAGAAACATCGGCCCAACCCCCTCGCCCTTGAGCGGCGTTCGCGGCGCCGCTGACCCCCCGGGCCGGTGAGCCCTCCCGGCCTCACCATTGGTCCCCACTCTACTCCACTTCCCTCCACCTGCAACCAAATTCACCCGCGCGGCGCGCCTGACTCGGAGGCAAAACCGCACGTCACAAGGGGTGGAGCGGAGTGGAGGGCGCCGACCGCCCCTCGGCGTGGTCCGCTTTCCGACATAGATCGACTCCGTCCGGGGGACGCCGACCCGGCCACCCGCGCGACCACCACGGCCGAACGGTTCACCGTCGGCGGCGATCTGGTGAGGCCGGCGGTCCGGTAACCTCGCTCGCGTGACGGACGCGAAAATGCCCCTACGGGCCAAGGTGGCCAGCTCCGTGTCACGGACCGCCGCGGCGCTCTCCCGGGCGGCCGGCCGTGGCGACGGTTCGGTGATCGGCGGGTGGATCGGGCTGAAGATCGACCCGGACCTGCTGGCCCACCTGTCGGCCGGGCGCGCGATCGCGCTCGTCTCCGGCACCAACGGCAAGACCACCACCACCCGGTTGACCTCCGCCGCGGTCGGCGTGCTCGGCCGGGTCGCCACCAACTCGTTCGGCGCCAACATGCCCAGCGGGCACACCTCGGCGCTGGCCAAGGCGGGCAGCACGCCGTACGCGGTGCTGGAGGTCGACGAGCACTACCTCGCCCAGGTGCTGGAGGCGACCGAGCCACACGTGGTCGCGCTGCTGAACCTCTCCCGCGACCAGCTCGACCGCGCCAAGGAGGTCGCCATGATGGCGCAGCTCTGGCGCGCGGCGCTGGTCCGGCACACCGACGTACGGGTGGTGGCCAACGCCGACGACCCGCTGGTGGTGTGGGCAGCCACCCCGCCGGGCGACCCCGCCCGGGGCATCAACCCGCCGCACGTGACGTGGTTCAGCGCCGGCCAGCGCTGGCACGACGACTCCTGGGTCTGCCCGGAGTGCGGCTCCACGATCCAGCGCTCCGGTGAGCAGTGGTGGTGCACCGGCTGCCCGCTGCGCCGACCGGAGCCGCACTGGGTCGTCGAGGACGAGGGCGTGCTCGACCCCACCGGCGCCTGGCACAAGGTCTCCCTCCAGTTGCCCGGCAAGGTCAACCTCGGTAACGCGGCGACAGCGCTGGCGGTGGCCGCCGAGTTCGGCGTCCGCCCGGTCGACGCGGTGTCCCGCCTCGGCATCGTCACCTCGGTGGCCGGCCGCTACGCGCAGGTCGACAAGGACGGGCGCAACATCCGGCTGCTGCTGGCCAAGAACCCGGCCAGTTGGCTGGAGGCGTTCGACATGGCCGACGAAGCGCCGACACTGCTCTCCATCAACGCGCGCGACCCCGACGGTCTGGACACCTCCTGGCTCTACGACGTCGACTTCGCCCCGCTCCGCGGCCGGCAGGTGCTGATCACCGGCGACCGGGCGTACGACCTGGCGGTTCGGCTGGACGTCAACGACGTCCCGTTCCAGCACGTCCGCACGTTCGACGACGCGCTCCGGTCGGTCCCGCCAGGGCGGCTGGAGGTCATCGCGAACTACACCGCGTTCCAGGACATCCGAGGGGAGTTGGACCGTGTCATCTGAGAGTCTGCGCATCGTCTGGATCTACCCCGACCTGCTCTCCACGTACGGAGACCGGGGCAACGCCCTGATCCTCGCCCGTCGGGCCCGTCAACGCGGGATGCCGGTCGAGGTGCTGGAGGTCCGCTCCGATGAGCGGCTGCCCGCGACCGCCGACATCTACCTGGTCGGCGGCGGCGAGGACGGCCCGCAGGCGCTCGGCGCCCAGCGGCTGCTCGCCGACGGCGGCCTGCACCGCGCGGTCGCCCAGGGCTCGGTCGTGTTCGGCGTGTGCGCCGGCTACCAACTGCTCGGCACGTCGTTCTTCGCCAAGGGCGTGCAGTGCCGCGGGTTGGAGCTGCTCGACCTGCAGTCCGACCGGGGCGAGAGCCGGGCCGTGGGCGAGCTGGCCGGTGAGATCGACCCTCGGCTGGGCCTGCCCCCGCTGACCGGTTTCGAGAACCACGGCGGTCGCACCCACCTCGGTCCGGAGGTGTCCCCGCTGGCCCGGATCACCGCCGGGGTGGGCAACGACGGCGCCACCGAGGGCGCGTGGCGCGGCAAGCTGCTGGGCACCTACTCGCACGGTCCGGCGCTGGCTCGCAACCCGGCCCTGGCCGACCTGCTGCTGCGCTGGGCCACCGGGGCGCACCAGCTTCCGCCGTTGGAGGACACCTGGTCGGACCGGCTCCGCAACGAGCGCCGCTCTGCGGTGGCCGCCGCCCGGGCATGATCCGTGCCGTCCGGCGGCTGCTCCGGCAGCCGTCGGCCGCCCGGTTCGCCCTGCTCGTGCTGCTGATCGGCGGCTGCGGGTTACTGCTGCTCCTGGTGCCCCGGCCGGATCCCGCGCAGCTGCCGCTGATCGCCGACCGGCTGGGTGACCTCGCCCCGGTGGCGGCGATCCTCGGGGGCGCGCTGCTGCTGGTCGCGTTGGTGCCCCGGACCTTCATCACGCTCGCCGCGGGCGCGATCTTCGGCCCGCTGGAGGGTGCCGGGTACGCCCTGGGCGCCGCACTGCTGGCCGCGGCGATCGGGTTCGCTGTCGGTCGGTTGCTCGGTCGGGAGTTCGTAGCCGAACGGGTCCGCGGTCGACTGGCCCGTCTCGACGGCTGGTTCGCCCGGCAGAGCGTGCTCGGTGTGGTCACCGTCCGGCTGGTGCCGATCGCCGGCTTCGGGCTGGTCAGCTACGGCTACGGCACGACCGGCGCCCGCGTGCTGCCGTTCCTGGCCGGCAGCGTGCTCGCGTCCGCGCCGACCGCTTTCGGGTACGCGGCGATCGGCGCGGCGGTCAGCTCTCCCGGCCACGTCAACTGGTACGCCGCCGCCCCGGCCAGCCTCGGCCTGATCGCCAGTCTGGTGCTCGTCCACCGGTGGTGGCGGGCCGAGCGCCGCCGTCCGGCCGCACTCCCCTGACCCCGCGCCCAGCCCCGCGCCGCGCCCAGCCCCGCGATCTTGCAGTTTCTGTCACGGCATATCGCCCTTACCGGGCAGAACAGCGACTGAAAGTGCAAGATCGCGGGTGACCGGGCGGCTCAGGCGACGACCGAGACCATTCGACCCTTGACCACGATGACCTTGCGAGGCTCCTTGCCCCCCAGGGTCGCCGCCACCGCGTCCAGGGCCGCCGCACGGACGGTGTCCTCGGCGGCGTCGGCGGGGACCTCGATGCGGCCACGGACCTTGCCGTTGACCTGCACCGGGTAGGTCACCGTGTCGGCCACCAACAGCGCCGGGTCAGCGGTCGGGAAGTCCGCGTACGTCAGCGAGGTGTCGTGGCCCAGCTTGCGCCACAGCTCCTCGGCCAGGTGCGGGGCGAACGGCGCCACCATCAGCACCAGCGGCTCGGCCACCTCGCGGGGCGTGGCCGACAGTCGGGTCAGCCCGTTGCTCAGCTCGATCAGCTTGGCGATCGCGGTGTTGAACCGGATGCCGTCCATGTCACCACGGACCCCGTCGATCACCTTGTGCAGCAGCCGGCGGGTCGCCTCGTCGGCCGGGTCCTCGGTGATCCGCAGGGCGCCGGTCTGCTCGTCGATGACGGCCCGCCACACCCGCTGCAGGAACCGGTACGAGCCGACCACCGCCCGGGTCTCCCAGGGGCGGGACACCTCCAGCGGGCCCATCGACATCTCGTACACCCGGAAGGTGTCCGCGCCGTAGGCGGCGCACATGTCGTCGGGGGTCACCACGTTCTTCAGTGACTTGCCCATCTTGCCGTACTCGCGGTTGACCGCCAGATCGCCCAGGTAGTAGGCGCCGTCGCGCTCGAAGACCTCCTCGGCCTGCACGTAGCTGCCGCGCGAGTCGGTGTACGCGTACGCCTGGATCATGCCCTGGTTGAACAGCTTGCGGAACGGCTCGAACGACGACACGTGCCCCAGGTCGAACAGCACCTTGTGCCAGAACCGCGCGTACAGCAGGTGCAGCACGGCGTGCTCGGCGCCACCGACGTACAGGTCGGTGCCCCCGCAGTCGCCCTCGCCGCGCGGACCCATCCAGTACTGCTCGTTCTCCGCGTCGACGAACCGCTCGCTGTTGGTCGGGTCCAGGTAGCGCAGCTCGTACCAGCAGGAGCCGGCCCACTGCGGCATCACGTTGGTTTCCCGGGTGTAGCGCTTCGGCCCGTCGCCCAGGTCCAGCTCGACCTCGACCCAGTCGCGCCGGCGCGACAGCGGGGTCTCCGGGTTGCTGTCGGCGTCGTCGGCGTCGAACGTCTTCGGGGAGAAGTCGTCCACCTCCGGCAGTTCGACGGGCAGCATCTCCTCCGGCAGCGCGATGGCCGCGCCGGTCTCGTCGTAGACGATCGGGAACGGTTCGCCCCAGTAACGCTGGCGGGAGAACAGCCAGTCGCGCAGCCGGTAGGTCACCGCGCCGGTGCCGTGTCCGTTCGCCTCCAGCCAGGCGATGATCGCCGCCTTGGCGTCGGCGACCCCCAGACCGTTCAGGTCCAGGCCGCGCTCGGGCGCGGCGCTGTTGATCGCCGGGCCGTCCCCGGTGTACGCCTTGCCGTCGAAGCCCTCCGCCGGCTGCACGGTGCGAACGATGGGCAGCTCGAAGACCTCGGCGAACGCCCAGTCCCGCTCGTCCTGCGCCGGCACCGCCATGATCGCGCCGGTGCCGTAGCCGGCCAGCACGTAGTCGGCGATGAAGATCGGGATCTGCCCACCGGTGACCGGGTTGGTGGCGTACGCGCCGATGAAGACGCCGGTCTTCTCCTTGCTGTCGGACTGCCGCTCGACGTCGGTCTTGGCGGCTGCCGCCTTGCGGTACGCCTCGACGGCCTCCCGGGGGCTGGCGTGCCCGCCGGTCCAGGAGTCCTTCGTGCCCTCCGGCCAGCTGGTCGGCGCCAGCGTGTCGACCAGCTCGTGCTCGGGCGCCAGCACCATGTAGGTGGCGCCGAAGACGGTGTCCGGCCGGGTCGTGAACACCCGCACCGGCGCCGCGCTGGTCGGGAAGTCGATGTGGGCGCCGGTGGAGCGGCCGATCCAGTTGCGCTGCATCAGCTTGATCGGCTCGGGCCAGTCCAGGCTGTCCAGGTCGTCCAGCAGCCGGTCACCGTACGCGGTGATCCGCATCATCCACTGCTTCAGGTTGCGCTTGAAGACCGGGAAGTTGCCCCGCTCGGAACGGCCGTCGGCGGTGACCTCCTCGTTGGCCAGCACGGTGCCCAGCCCTGGGCACCAGTTCACCGGCGCCTGCGAGACGTACGCCAGGCGGTGGTCGTCGACGACCTGGCGGCGCTCGGCGACGCTCAGCTCGGCCCAGGCGCGGCCGTCCGGGGTGGGCCGGTTGCCGCCCTCGAACTCGGCGATCAGCTCGGCGATCGGGCGGGCCCGGCCAGCGTCCCGGTCGTACCAGGAGTTGAAGATCTGCAGGAAGATCCACTGGGTCCAGCGGTAGAAGTCGGTGTCGATGGTGGCCACCGAGCGGCGCTCGTCGTGGGCCAGCCCCAGCCGGCGCAGCTGCGCCTTGTACCGCTCGATGTTCGCGACAGTGGTGGTCCGGGGGTGGGTGCCGGTCTGCACCGCGTACTGCTCGGCGGGCAGACCGAACGCGTCGAAGCCCATCGCGTGCAGCACGTTGCGCCCGGCCATCCGCTGGTAGCGGGCGTAGCAGTCGGTGCCGATGTAGCCCAGTGGGTGGCCGACGTGCAGGCCCGCTCCGGAGGGGTACGGGAACATGTCCAGCACGTACAGCTTCTCCGCGCCGGCGCGCGGGTGGGTCGGGTCGGCCAGCGGCCCGGTCGGGTTCGGTGCGTGGAAGGTGCCCTCGCGCGCCCAGATGTCCTGCCAACGAATCTCGATCTCGTCGGCCAGGGCCGCGGTGTACCGGAACGGGGGAATGTCGCCCGCCGGTGCGGCTGCCTCACTCATCGTCTCTCCTCGCTTCGCTTCGCTTCGTCTCGGCACCACCGGGCCGGGCCGGCGGCGGGCACAAAAAAGCCCCTCGCGCAGGAGGGGCCGCCGTGCTGTCGCTGCGTTCAGCGCATCAGCACGGCCCGGTAAGAAGCAGGAAGACTCCGGCCATGTCCCGCAGTGTACCCCGCCCACGATTCGCCGTGCCGGCCCCCAGGCCGCTCGAAAACCCACTCCCCCGAGCTGGCGAATATTGGTGCGTAACCGACGGACTACCTGCGGGGGTCGGCGATAACGACAAACATGGTTAGCCTGAGAGACCAGTGAGATTCCTGCGGCAAACGAGGCTCGGCGTCGCGAACCCAACGGCGGGTCCGGGTGCTCTGCACAGAGCTGCCGTGACGGCGACGAGGAGGAGGCCCGTGACACAACAGACCTGGGACGAGGTGGGCGGTCTATTGCCGCACGACGAGTTCCGCGCCGCCAGTGAGGCCATCGTGGCCAACATCGAGCAGGTCATCGAGGGTAAGACCGCCACCGTGCGGCTCGCCCTGGCCGTCCTGCTCGCCGAGGGTCACCTCCTGATCGAAGACGTGCCGGGTGTCGGCAAGACCAAGCTGGCCAAGGCCCTGGCGCGGTCCATCGACTGCACGGTGCGACGGATCCAGTTCACCCCCGACCTGCTGCCCAGCGACGTCACCGGCGTCAGCGTCTACAACCAGGAGACGCACGACTTCGAGTTCCGCCCCGGTGCCGTGTTCGCCAACCTGGTGGTCGGCGACGAGATCAACCGGGCCTCGCCGAAGACCCAGTCGGCGTTGCTGGAGTGCATGGAGGAACGGCAGGTCACCGTCGACGGGGTGACCTACCAGCTCCAGACCCCGTTCATGGTGATCGCCACCCAGAACCCGATCGAGATGGAGGGGACCTACCCGCTGCCCGAGGCGCAGCGCGACCGGTTCACCGCCCGCATCGCGATGGGTTATCCGGACTCCAACGCCGAGCTGGCCATGCTCGACGGGCACGGGGCCACCGACCCGCTGCACGAGCTGCGCGCGGTCTCCGACGCGGCCACCGTCCGGCAGCTCATCGCCACCGTCCGGCAGGTGCACGTCGCGGACGCGGTCAAGCAGTACGCGATCGACCTGGTCACCGCCACCCGCGAGGCGCCCGACCTGCGGCTCGGCGCGTCCCCCCGGGCGACCCTGCAGCTGCTGCGCACCGCCCGGGCGGTCGCCGCCCTGGAGGGCCGCGACTACGTCCTCCCCGACGACCTGCAGGCCCTGGCGGTGCCGGTGCTCGCCCACCGGATCATCCCGACCGCCGACGCGCAGCTTGCCCGACGCACCACCGACGCGATCGTCTCCGAGCTGGTGCACCGCCTGCCCCTGCCACACGACCGGCAGCGCAACCCGTACGACACCCGGCCCGCCACCGGCAACGGCCGCGCGCCCTACGAGCCGCGGAGGCCATGACGTGCGTGCCGGGCTACGCGGGCTGACCACCCGCGGGCGGTCCTTCCTGGCCGCCGCGGTCGCGGCGGCGCTCTCGGCCGGCATTCTCGGCGAGAAGGACCTGCTCCGGGTGGCTGTGCTGTTGGCCATCCTGCCGTTGCTGGCCGCCGCCTACGTCGGGCGCAGCCGCTACAAGCTGGCCTGCAATCGTTCCCTGGACCCGCACCGGGTTCCGGTCGGGGCCAACTCCCGGGTGGTGCTGCGCCTGCAGAACCTCTCCCGGCTGCCGACCGGCACCCTGCTCCTGGAGGACCGGCTGCCCTACGCGCTGGGCAGCCGACCCCGGGTGGTGTTGGAGCGGCTCGGCGCGCACCAGGCCAGCTCCGTGGCGTACACCGTGCGGGCCGATGTGCGGGGCCGCTACGACGTGGGCCCGCTGGTCGTCCGGATGACCGACCCGTTCGGCCTCTGCGAGCTCACCCGGTCCTTTCCCAGCACCGACCACCTGACGGTGATCCCGCAGGTCACCCCACTGCCGTCGGTCCGGCTCCCCGGGGAGTACGCGGGCAGCGGCGACAGCCGGGCCCGCTCGGTGGCGGTGCACGGCGAGGACGACGCGGCGACCCGGGAGTACCGGCGCGGCGACGACCTGCGCCGGGTGCACTGGAAGTCCACGGCCCGTACCGGTGAGCTGATGGTGCGCCGGGAGGAGCAACCGTGGGAGAGCCGCGCCACGGTCGTGCTGGACACCCGGGCGTACGGCCACCGCGGCGAGGGCCCGACGGCCAGTTTCGAGTGGTCGGTCTCGGCCGCCGCGAGCATCGCCGTCCACCTGCGGCAGGCCGGTTACAAGTTGCGCCTGGTCACCGGCTCGGGGGCAGATGTGGACGCCTCGGAGGCCGGCGGGGACGGGGCGTTGCTCGACCACCTGGCTGAGGTCCGACTGGATCAGCGCGCCGAGGTCACCGGCCTGGTGCAGCGGGTCCGTCAGCGCGCCGACGGTGGTCTGATCATCGGCCTGTTCGGCACTGTGAGCGTGGCCGAGGCGGAGCTGCTGGCCGGGCTGCGGGGCAACGGGGCCACCTGCGTCGGTTTCCTGCTGAACAGCTCCACCTGGCTGAGTCTTCCGGAGAAGGCCCGGGCCGAGGCGGAGCACGCCCACGCCGCCGCTGTCCTCGCCATGCTCCAGAGTGGCTGGCGGGTGGTCGGCGTCGATCACGGCGGCCAGCTACCGGCGCTGTGGCCGCAGGCCGGCCGGGGCGCGCAGGGGTTCGCTCTGCGGGCCGCGCTGGCCGAGACGGTCGCCGGCGGTGTGCGATGAACGGAAGGCACCCCTCATGATCAACAGTCGGAACATCGGCGTGGTGGCGGCCGCGGCCACGCTGCTGGCCGCCGCGCCGCTGTCGGCCATCTTCCAGGGCTGGACGTGGTTGATCGAGTCCATCATCGCGGTCGCCGTGGTGTCCGGGGTGGCCGCGCTGACCCGGCTCGCCCGGGCACCACTGTGGGGCCAGGTGCTGGGCATGCTGGCCGGCCTGATGCTCGCCCTGACCTGGTTGTTCCCCAGCGGCGAGGAGCTGCTCGCGGTCCTGCCGACCCCGGGCACGTTCGCGTACTTCGGTGACCTGCTCGCCGGCTCCATGCAGGACATGCGTTCGTACGGGGTCGAGGTCCCGGACACGGACCCGCTGCTGTTCATCGCCGTGCTCGGCGTCGGTGCTGTCGCCGTGCTGGTGGACGTACTGGCCGTGGGGTTGCGTCGACCCGCCCTGGCCGGGCTGCCGATGCTCGCCATCTACTCGGTGCCGGTCGCCGTCTACGTGGACAGCGTCCCCGCGGTGCCGTTCGTGGTGGGGGCCGCCGGTTACCTCTGGCTGCTGGTCACCGACAACGTCGACCGGGTGCGCCGCTTCGGGCGTCGGTTCACCGGTGACGGCCGCGACGTCGACGTGTGGGAGGCCTCCCCGCTGGCGTCCGCCGGCCGCCGGCTAGCGGCGGTCGGGGTGGCCCTGGCGGTGGTGCTGCCGCTGGCGGTGCCCGGTATGACCGGCGGGCTGCTCGATTCGCTCAGCCGAGGGCCGGGCAACGGCACCGGCAACGGCTCCGGTTCCGGCGGCACGTCGGGTCGGATCGACCTGTTCGCCTCGCTCGCCGGCCAGCTCAACCAGTCGCAGGTAGCCGACCTGGTAAAGGTGAAGACGTCCGAGAAGGACCCGTTCTACCTGCGCTACGCGGTCGCCGACGAGCTGCGCCCCAGTGGTTTCCAGGCGCGCAACCCCAGCGGCCGGTCGGTGAACCGGGACCTGCCGAACCCGGCCGACCGAGCCGGCCCGGGCGTGCAGCAGACCACCTACCAGGCGACCGTCGAGGTCACCAAGAGCCTGAGCATGTCGCTCATGCCGGTGTACGCCGAGCCGACCCGCACCGATGACCTCAGCGACAACTGGCTCTACGACGCCACCCAGCAGGTCGTCTTCTCCAACCGGGAGAACTCCCGGGGTCGGAAGTACTCCTTCGACTACGTCCGCTCGACCTTCACGCCCGCCGCGTTGCGGGCCGCGCGACCACTGCCGGCCGAGCATCCGGTACTCCGACAGATGACCGCCACCCCCGCGCCGGTGCCCGAGGTGGAGGAGCTGGTCAAGGGGCTGATCCAGGGCAAGCAAACGGACTACGACCGGGTGCTGGCGATCTACCAGCACTTCTCGGCGGACAACGGGTTCAGCTACCGGTTGAGCACCGAGAGCGGCAGCAGTGGTCAGGACATCGTCAACTTTCTGACCAACAAGGTCGGCTACTGCCAGCAGTACGCGGCCGCGATGGCCTGGCTGGTCCGTGCGGCCGGCATCCCGGCCCGGGTGGCGTTCGGGTTCACCAACGGCAGCAAGCGCGACGGTGACACCTTCACGCTGACCAACCTCAACCTGCACGCCTGGACCGAGGTCTACTTCGACGGGGCCGGTTGGGTGCCGTTCGACGCCACCCCGGCGTACGGGGTGCCCGGCTCGACCCGGTCGGCCTGGGCTCCGGACACTGACGCACCGGAGCCGTACGACCCAAGCCCGGGCGCCACGAACGCCCCGACGGATCCAAATGCCTCGGCCGGGCCGCTCAGCCCGGACAACGCCGACCGGGACACCGACCAGGGGCTGGCGCTCGGTGGGACGACGCCGAGCGAGCAGCTACCGGTCTGGCCCTGGTGGGCGGCGGGCCTGGTGGCCCTGCTGGTGCTGCTCGCGGTGCCGGCGCTGCGCCGGGTGGCGCTCCGTCGCCGACGGGGTGACCGGGCGGTGAGCGCGGCAATGGCTTCGGCCAGGGTCGACGGCGCCAGCGAGCCGGGGGCGCGACCGGTGGTGGTCGGTGTGGACGCCAACCGGGCCCGGGCGGACGCGCACGCCGCCTGGGCGGAGTTGCTCGACACGCTGGTGGACTTCCGGGTCTCGGTCGATCCGACCGAGACGCCCAGGGCGACCGCGGACCGGCTTGTCCGGGAGACCCTGGACGACGGTGCGGCGATCGAGTCGGCGCGGCTGCTCGGCCGGGCGGAGGAGCGGGCCCGTTACGCGCGCGATCCACTGACCGGTGAGCCGTTGTCGCCGGCGCTACGCGCGGTCCGTGGGGCGCTTGCCACGCGGGCGGACCGACGGACCCGCCTGCTCGCCGCCGTGCTGCCGCCCTCGGTGTTGCTGCGCTGGCGCACCACGATGGCGGACAGGTCCGGCCGAATGGTGGCGCTCACCGGGCGAGCACGCTACCGCTTGCTGCGGTGGAACCCTCGACGGTTGCTGGCCGACCGGGCAACTCGCTGACCGAAGCCCCATTCCGCCCCGACATGCCGTCGGGGCGGAGTGGGGCTCGTGTCGTGGAAGGGCACGCGGCGCGGAAGGGCACGCGGCGCGGAAGGGCACGCGGATACCACGGAGGTCGCCGAGGGCTGTGCCCGGCGACCGCTCGTCGCGGCGTGCGGCCCGCCTCAGTGGCGGGACCGGCTCAGCGGTGCCCCTCCGGGCGCTGCCGCCACCTGTCCTCCATCCGGTCCAGGATCGACGACCGGCGACCGGATCGGCCACCACGGGGACGACGGCGACTCGTCGTGCCGCCCACCACGTGCAGGTCGGGTGACTGCGCCCGCCGGTGCGACTGCACCGCGAACGCGGCCGACGCCAGCATGACGACGAAACCCGCCACCGCTAGTGGTGGAGTCTTGATCACCGCGCCATAGACCAGTAGAGCCAAGCCAGCGATGATGACGCCGGCGGCGACGAGCAGGCGACGCCGCGCATGGAAGCGCGGATCGCTGGCGCGCACGGCCGAGGCGAATTTGGGGTCCTCGGCAAGCGACCGCTCGATCTGCTCGAACAGCCGCTGCTCGTGCTCCGAGAGCGGCACGGCACTCCTCCCCGGTCACGTTGGTCGGGCCCACTCGGGCCGACAGACCGTGGCAGCCATCCGGCTGCTTACCCGCAAGTCTACGAGGGGGGTCGCGCGTCGGAAAGCGGGACGACCTATGGGCGGGGTGGATTTTCCTTTCGACGGGGATCAGGGTCGGCCATCAGACTGGCCGGACCTATGACGGACCGCCCGAAACGGGCAGCGGCGGCGTCCGCGACAGCTTCCGCCTCACGCCAGCCACGCTCGGGCGCGCCGAGGGTGAGTTGCCGGGCGGCGCCCTGCGCCGAGGCGAGTCCTTCCACCCGGACACCGACGAGTCGGATCCGCTCGCCCGGGTCCAAGGCGGTGTAGAGCGCCCAGACCGTGTCGAACATCTCGCGGGCGGTGTCGGTGGGAACGTCGAGGGTGCGAGATCGGCTGACGGTGCGGAAATCGGCCAGCCGGACCTTGAGGGAGACGGTGCGCCCGACCTGCCCGGAGCCGCGCAACCGGACACCGACCTTCGCGCTGAGCGCGAGCAACGCACGGCGGATCTGCAGCGGGTCGGCCACGTCGACGTCGAAGGTCATCTCGGCGCCGATCGACTTGTCCACGTGCTCGGGGCTGACCCCGCGCGGGTCACGGCCCCAGGCCAACTCGTGCAGGTGAGACGCCGAGGCGGCACCGACGGCTCGGCGGAGCATGCCCACCGGCGCCTCGGCGAGGTCGCCGACGGTAGCCAGGCCGAGCCGGCGCAGCGACTCGGCGGCCCGCTCCCCCACCCCCCACAGGGCATCCACCGGCAACGGGTGCAGGAAGTCGAGCACCTGCCCCGGCGGCACGACCAGCAGGCCGTCCGGCTTGGCCCGGGTGGAACCCAGCTTGGCGACGAACTTGGTCGGCGCCACCCCGACCGAGCAGGTCAGCGCCTGTTCCTCGGCGACCCGACGACGGATCAGCCGGGCGATGGTGGCCGGGGAGCCGAAGAGCCGACGGGCGCCGGTCACGTCGAGGAACGCCTCGTCGAGGGAGAGCGGCTCGACCAGCGGCGTGACGTCCCGGAAGATCTGCATGACGGCCCGGGAGGCGGCCGTATAGGCGGAGAAATCCGGTGCCAGGTAGACAGCGTGGGGACAGCGGGCCCGGGCCTGGCTGGTCGGCATCGCGCTGCGTACGCCGTACCGGCGGGCCTCGTAGCTGGCCGAGCTGACCACCCCACGCGGGCCGATACCGCCGACGATCACCGGCCGGCCGCGCAGCTCGGGGCGGCGGCGCACCTCGACGGCGGCGAAGAAGGCATCCATGTCGACGTGCAGGATCGGGCTGGCGGAGTCGTCGGCGTCCGGCCCGAAGCGCGGATCGTCGCCCCGGGGCAACGACTGACTGCGGCCCATCCCGGCAGGTTAACCCGGGGGTACGACACCACCATCGGCCAGCGGGCCGAACCGTCCCCGGGTCAGCCCCGGACGACCAGCAGCGGCACTGTCAGCTCGGCGGCGGTGTCCGACCCGTGGTAGGCCACCAACTTCGACGCCATCGGCCGCTCGGTGCGGCTGGCCATGACCGCGTACGTGTCGTTGCAGATCACCACCACGTCGCCGATCCGGCCCAGGTGTTCCTCGGGCACCGGCCCGAACCAGCCGGTGGCCACCACCTCGTCGCGGGTGCGTACCCGGGCCGTGACGCCGAGCACCTCCGACCACGCGGCCCGCACGTCGTCGAGCGCGCCCGGCTCGACGTGCAGGTAGCGCACCCGGGCCTCGCCGGCCACCACCCGCACACCGGCCCGCAGTCGCGGATCGGTGTCCAGGTCGAAGCGGTGCGCGGCGGGGATGTCGAGCTGCCCGTGGTCGGCGGTCACCAGCAGCGCCGCGTCCGGCGGCAGCCCGTCGACCAACCGGGCGACCAGGGCGTCCACCTCGGTGGCGGCAGCCCGCCAGGGATCCGAGTCGACGCCGTAGACGTGGCCGTACCGGTCCAGGTCGGCGTGGTAACCGGAGACCAGGGTGGGCCCACTGCCGGCGGCCAACGCGGCCAGCATGGCGGTGGCGACCTCGTGCCCGCCGGCGGCGCCCCGGAAGTCGCCACCCCGGTTCGCCGCGAGGGTCAACCCGCTGCCGCCGAACTCCGGCCGACTCACCACGGTCGTCGTCACCCCGGCGGCGCGGGCCCGCTCCAACTGGGTGGGCACCGGCTGCCAGCGCAGCGGCGACGGATCGGCGGCCCAGTCGGTGTGGGTGAGCACCCGATCGGTGCCGGGCACCCGCACGGTGAAGCCGAGCACCCCGTGCGCGCCCGGCGCGACACCGGTGCCCAACGACACCAGGCTGGTCGGGGTGGTCGACGGGAAACCGGCGATCAGCGGCCGGGCCACCGTCGCGGCGAGCCCGGCGAGGGTCGGCGCGTACGGGGCGGCGGTCGGCAACTGGTACCACCCGAGCCCGTCGACGAGCAGCACGGCGATCCGGCGTACCCCGGCCAACGCGGGCACCAGCCCGAGCGGGTCGGTCGAGGCGGGCACCCCCAGCACGGCCAGCGCGCTGGGCAGCACATCGGCCAGCCGGCCGCCACCGTGCTCCGGCCCGAGAATCTCCAGCGGCCCCGGCACGCCACCGGCCTCGGCGATCATGCCGGCCGGCGGGCGAACAGGTGCAGTTGGGCGGCCAGGTCCCGGTACGGCGGTTGGGCGGCCAGCGCGCGTTCCAGCTCGACCAGGGCGGCGGACTGCCCGTCGGCCACCGCGGCCGGCAGCAGGTCGGCCAGCACGCGTACCCCGTGGATCTCCTCGACCACCAGCCCGGCGGCGCCGAGCAGCGCGGCGGCGCCCGAGGCGTCGTAGCGTCGGCGCAGCATGTCGCGCGGCCCCGCGGTGCCGGCCGGATCGGCGGCCAGGGTGGTCGCGACGTCCAGGTGCCCGTTCATCGCCCGGCCCAGCACGGCGGCGGCCCGCCCGGCCACCAGCACACTGGCCGCGCCGCCCGGGCGCAGCGCGGTGGCCAGCGCGGCCACCACCGGCGTCGGGTCGTCGACCACCTCCAGGACGGCGTGGCAGAGCACCAGGTCGACGCCGGCCGGCTCGACCAGCTCGGCCAGGGCGTCACCGTCGCCCTGCACGGCGGCGACCCGGTCGGCTACCCCGGCCTCGGCGGCGCGGCGGGTGAGCGCGGCGAGCGCGTCGGGGCTGGCGTCGACGACGGTGACCCGATGCCCGGCGCGGGCCAGCGGAACGGCGAAACCGCCGGTGCCGCCGCCCACGTCCAGCACGGTGAGCTCGGCGTCACCGCGCCGGTCCAGCTCGGCGCGGAGCACCGACCAGATCACGGCGGTGCGGGGTGTCAGCGGCGGCTCGGCGAACCGGCCTCGGGTCTGCTCCACCCGGCCGAGCCTAGTCACCCGGCCCGGCGGTGGCGCGGGCGTGTGGTGGGCGCGCCCACCACACGCCCGATCGGTGCGTGGTGCGGCGGTTGGTCAGGCCTCGGTGCCCTCAGCCTCGTCCTCCGCCCGGGACCGGCGCTCGTTGGCCACCGGACCGTTGGTCACCTCGTACTCGCGGGGGTCGGCGAGGTGCGATGGCACCCAGCCAGTGCCCAGTCGGGTCCGCCGGGCGTTGGCGATTCCACCGGTGTACGCGTGATTTCCCGTCACTGTCGTTCCCCCTCACGGATCACGGGCCGCTCTGCCCGCTCGGGACGAGTCTCCCGCTCGACGGCTCGGGAAACCGTAATGTGGATCACTGAATCAGCGGAAGTCACGGGAGGCGGGGCTGACCGGCGGCTCGATGGCGTCCAGCCGGTCGGCGACCAGGTTGGTCACCCCCTCGTGGCGCTGCAACCGCCCCCGGACCACCAGCGCGGCGCTGGTCCGCGCCACCCGGCGGTAGCGCTGCCACAGCCCCGGCGAACAGGTGACGTTGAGCATCCCCGTCTCGTCCTCCAGGTTGAGGAAGGTGACCCCACCCGCGGTCGCCGGGCGTTGCCGGTGGGTGACGATGCCACCGACCCGGATCCGTTGCCCCGGCTCCACCCGGCCGAGCCGGGCGATCGGCACCGCGCCGAGCACGTCGAGCTGCCCCCGGATGAACCGGGCCGGATGGCTCTCCGGCGACAACCCGGTGGCCCACACGTCGGCGACCAGCCGGTCCACCGCCTCCATCCCGGGCAGCGTGGGCGCCGCCGCGCCGGTCACCGTGCCGGGCAGCCGACCCGGCCGGTCCTGGGCCGCCGCGCCGGCCGCCCACAGCGCCTGCCGCCGGGTCAACCCGAAACAGGCGAAGGCGTCCGCGGTGGCCAGCGCCTCCAGCTGCGCGGCGGTCAGACCGAGCCGCCGGGCCAGGTCCGGCATGTCCCGGTACGGCCCACCGGCGACCCGTTCGGCCTCGATCCGTTCGGCCACCTCGGCGCCGAGGGTCCGTACGCTGGACAGGCCGAGCCGGACGGCGGGGCCACCCAGCCCCCAGGCGTGCGGCTCGGCC
>NZ_QGSZ01000146.1 GCF_003857055.1 Micromonospora inaquosa
GCCCCGCTCCCGCCGGCACGACCCGCCTACGGCAACGGCGCGGGCGCCTCGCTGGGCAGCCCGACCGTGGCCTACCCGACCGTCGACCCGCTGCCTCGGCGTGGCTCCACCGCGGATGCCGCGGACGGGCACGGCGGCCAGGGCCTCCCGGTCGGGCCGGTCGCCGGGCCGGGCGCGGTGGCACCACCGGCCGCACCGTCGGTGCCCGCCGTACCGGTCAGCACCCGACCCGACTTTCCCGCCGAGGCTCCGATCTTCCGGGAGATGGAGGCGGTCTGGTTCCGGTCGCACGGCGACGACGCCACCGCGATCTTCACCCGGCCCAACTTCGACGAGCCGCCCGCGCCCGCCACCGACGCCGGTCTGCGCACCGGCAACGGCGGCCAGCCGAGCACGGCGTCCGTGCCGGCCGCGCCACCGGTCCGGCCGAAGCTGCCGACCCGCACCCCGGGTAGCTCCGACGGCACGACAGCGCCGGGCTCCGGGGGCAGCGGACGGCGCGGCGGGTGCGGGGTCGGCGGGTGGCAGGGTCGAGCGTTGACCGGTGTAGCCGCCCGCCTGTACGGCCGGGGTGGTGTCCCGCGAGTCCAGCGGCGACTGCCACTGGGCGGGTGCCGGCGTGCTGGTCCGCCACTGGTCGGGCAGCGTCGCCGCCGACGTGGCGGCACCGGCGAACTGCTCGGTGTGACCGACCGGGGTGAGCGGCGTCTGCTCCACGGCCATCGGCTGACGCGGCCGGGTGAGCACCTGCTCGCGGCCCCGGTTGGTGGGCAGCACCACGGTGGCGGCGGGCAACGTCACCTGGGCGACGGTGCCGCCCTCGACGTTGCGGCGCAGCTCCACCCGGATGCCGTAGCGGGAGGCGAGCCGACTCACCACGGCCAGACCCATCAGCCGGAACGCGGCGACGTCGACGCTCGGCGGGGCGGCCAGCCGCCGGTTGAGCGAGTCGAGCTGCTCGTCGGTGAGGCCGAGCCCACGGTCCTCGATCTGGATCAGAACGTAGTCGCGGATCCGGCGACCGTCGGCGACCACCGTGGTGTTCGGCGGCGAGAACCGGGTGGCGTTGTCGAGGAGTTCGGCGACGAGACGTACCACGTCGTTGACCGCGTGCGCGGCCACCGAGATGTCGGTGTCCACCGTCCCGAACTCGATGCGGTTGTACAGCTCCACCTCGGACTGGGCGGCGCGCAGGACGTCCACCACCAACGCGTCGTCGCGGCGCGGTACGGCGGAGTCGGCGCCGGCAAGGACCAGCAGGTTCTCGTCGTTGCGGCGCATTCGAGTGGCCAGGTGGTCCAGTTCGAAGAGCTGCGCGAGCCGCTTCGGGTCCTCCTCGCCGCGCTCGATCGCGTCCAGCTCGCCGATCATCCGGTCGACCAGGGTCTGACTGCGGCGGGCCAGGTTGAGGAACATCGCCGAGACGCTGGTACGCAACGCCGCCTGCTCGGCGGCGACCCGCACCGCCTCCCGGTGTACGACGTTGAAGGCCAGCGCCACCTGACCGACCTCGTCGCGGCTGTTGAGCTGGATGGGGTCCCGGACCTGGCGGACGATCTCGTCCACCCCGCCGTCACCCACGCTGCCCATGTTCTGCAGCCGGTGCACCGCGTCGGGCAGGTCGTGGTTGGCCACCGAGAGGGCGCCCTCACGCAGCCGGCGCAGTGAGTGGTTGAGCGAGCGGGCCAGCACCACGGCCAGCGACACGGCGATGATCAGGGTCAGCAGCACCAGGACCGACTCGACCACGGCCTGCCGGATGACGTCCGAGCGCGCCTGGTCGGCCTGCTGGAGCAGCCGGTCCTGAAGTTGGATCTCGGCCCAGCGCATCAGGTCGTGCACGGCGCCGATGGCCGCGGTGGCGTCCTGCGCGCTGACCAGCGGGCGCTGCCCGACCGAGCGGGTGATGTCGGTGGCCACCCGGTCGGACAGGCCGACCGCGTCGCCGGAGACGGTGCTGTTGACCAGGCCGCGCTGCACCGGGTCGGCGGCCAACGAGAAGGCGACCAGGGCCTCCTGCTGACCGGTCAACGTTGCCACGAAGGAGGAGAACTGCTCCGAGTCGAGCTGGCCGGCCGTCAGCGCGGTGTAGGCGACGGCCTCTTCCTCCGCGACGGAGGCCTTGGCGCGGGCGAAGGCGGCGACCGCGCGGCGGCTGTCCGCCAGGCTCTCGTCGCCGGGCAGCTGGGCCAGGCCGTCACCGTAGGAGACCAGGTCGGTGAGGATGACTCCGTAGCGGAGCACCGCCTCGGCGACCGCCATCTGCCGGCGGTCCAGCACCTTCTGCCGGGTGCCGTCCAGAGTGGCCAGGTGTTCGTCGATGGCACCCAGCCGGTCCCGTAGGGCGGCCGGCACCTCGCCGATCCGGCCTCGCTCGGCGCGGTACGCGTCCACCTGCTGCTGCGTCTGGCGGACCCGCAGGTTGTACGCGTCGGCCGGCTGCTGCGGAGCGGCCAGGTACGCGGCTGCGGCCATCCGTTCGGCGTGCAGGTCCTGGGTGAGGGCGCTGACGTCGACGGAGAGGGCCGTCAGTGCCCGGGCCCGGGTGGCGTCGATGGCACCCTCACCGACGGAGATGAGGCGGACCGTGGCCAGCGCGATCACCGCCGCCACCGGGACGACCAGAATCAGCGCCAGCTTGGACCGGATCCGGGCGTCCCGCAGTCTCGGCATCCGTCGGCGTTCAGGCCGACCGCTATCGCCGATAGCGGGCAGGGTCGTCGGTCCGGTGCTCACGACATCGCCTCCGTCGTTTCTTCCCCGCCTGAGCCGCCGAGCCATGCCGTAAGCGGAGGGGACCACGCGCGGCACGGCCGCGATTTCATCAGAGATGATCGTGTTTGGGAAGCCGCAGTGAGGTAGGAAACGGTCGGACGGAGCGCATCCCGTGATCCGGTCAACTGATACCTTCATTTCCGCAAGCCCCTGAACAGGGCATGTAACTCCAGAGTGGTCACGCGTGTATGCAAAGTGAGCTTTTGCAAACATTGCGTTACCCCAGCATGTGGGATGGCCGTCCCGAAAATGCCGCCGGGGTCCGCGCTTGACCACAGCGCCGGCCATTGGCAAGGTTTTGCAGGCTTCGCGCACACCGTACGGCAGAGAAGATCCCGCCCTCCGCTGAGGACGGATTAGCGGCGGTGACCGGGCAGCGCCCGCGCCCGCACCTGGAGGACTGAGTTGAGCCCCATCCGCTCCGCGACCATCGCGGCGCTCGCATCGGCCATAGTGGCCACCACGCTCGCCGGCTGTCAGTTTGGCGAGGCGGAGCAGGACACGAGTCCGATCCTGATCGCCGCCGATCTCGAACTCTCCGGCGCCGCGGCCACGGTCGGCCAGACATACCAGCGAGCCCTCAAACTCAAGGTCGATCAGTTGAACTCCTCGGGGGCGCTGAACGGCCGGGAGATCAAGCTGACGGTGAAGGACAACCGTTCCGACTCGGCCGAGTCACTTCGGAACATCGTCGACTTCAGCAGCGATTCGCGGGTCAGCGCCATCATCATGGGCGGCTGCAACGAATGCGCGGTCGGAGCGACCGGAACGATCAACGAGAAGCGGATTCCCACCATTGCGCTGGCCGCTTCCGGCGCGATCGCCGCGCCGGTCGCCGAACGGCGCTACGTGTTCAAGCTGGGCCCTAACGCCCCGGACAGCGCCGCCGCACTCACCACCGAACTGCGCCGCAACAACATCCGCAAGGTGGGGATGCTGGTCAGCGACGACGACTACGGCCAGGAGGGTGTGACCGCGCTCAAGAGCGAGCTGGACAAGGCGAACATCTCGCTCCGGCAGCAGCGGATCAAGACCACCGACACCGATGTCAACCGGCAGGTTCAGCAACTCGCGGCGGGCAAGCCCGACGCGATGGTGTTCTGGACCCCGCCGGAGCAGGCGACCCTGGCCGCCACCAGCGCTCAGCAGACCACCTTCCGTGGGTCGATCTACTTCGACGCGGGGGCCGCTGGGGACCTCTTCCTCGGCCCGGCCGCCAAGGCGACCGAGAAGGCTACGCTGATCTTCACGCAGACGATGGTGATCGACGACGTGATCGCGACCACGCCGGCCAAGGCGGCACGGCGGCAGTGGTTCCAGGACTACACGGCACGCTTCGGTGGCTACAACGGGTCCTCGTCCTTCGCCGCGGACGCCGTCCAGCTGATCGCCGACGCCGAGCTGCGCGCCGGTGGCGAGATCGGGAAGGTGAACCGCGACGGCATTCGGGACGTGCTGGAGACGTCCCAGATGGACGGTCTGTCCGGCCCGATCCGCATGACGCCGGACAACCACAGCGGTCTGATGCCGCAGGCGCTCACCACGCTGGTCGCCCGCAATGGCCGCTGGCGGTTGGCGGGGTAGACGCTCGGGCCTCAGGCCACACCCTTTGCGCCAGCAGCGTCGATGAGACGGGCCGGCCTCCCAGTGGGGGGCCGGCCCTTCGCGTCTCTTGGGTTGATCTTGCTTGTTCTGTTGGGTCAGCGGCTGCTGGTGGTTTCTCGGACCCAGGGCAGGGCGATCCGCTCGATCAGCAGGAGCGCCGAGTAGAGCAGGATGCTCACCAGCGCCACCAGCATGATCGCCGCCCAGGCGGTGGCGGTGTCGCCGACGCCGGCGTACTGCGTGATGACGTAGCCGAGGCCGCTCTCGCCGGCCTGGAACTCACCGATCACCGCACCGATCGCGGCCAGTGGCATGCCCACCTTCAGCCCGACGAAGATCTGCGGCAGCGCGGCCGGGAAGCGCACCTTGCGGAACGCCTGCCAGCGGGAGGCGTTCCAGGACCGCACCAGTTCGGCCAGGTCGGCCGGCGTGGTGGTCAGGCCGGTCGCGGTGGAGAGCACGATCGGAAAGAAGCAGAGCAGGAACACCATGGTCAGGATCGGCTTCTGGCCCCAGCCGAGCGCCACCACCAACAGCGGGCCCAGCGTGATCTTCGGCACCGCGTTCACCGCGACCAGCAACGGCGTGAACATCCGCTCCACAGTGCGGGAGCTGGCCAGGGAGAGCCCGATCAGCACACCGGCGGCCACCGAGAGGGCGAACCCGGTCAGGATCTCCAGCATGGTGTCCCAGGTGTGCTCCAGCAGGAGTGCCGGTTTGTCGATGAACGCGGTGAGCACGCCGCCGGGTGGGGGCAGGGCCGCGGGGTGGATCAGCTCCAGCCGGGCGGTCAGCCACCACACCGCCAGCGCGACCAGGAGGCCGACCGCGGGCAGCACCGCCTCGACCCCGGCGCGAAGACCGGCACCTCGACCCGCGCGCCCCGCCTCGGGGCCGGCACTGGGCGGCGGGGTTTCCGCCACCGCCAGGTCCGCTGACCGGACGTCGGTCATCTCTGTCCTCCTCGAAATCCCACGGCCCCCGGGGGCCGACGAGCGACAGGGGTACGCCCCGCCGGGATCGGCGGGACGTACCCCCTGATGACGACCGGACGATCAGGCCTTCGGCGCGAGGCTGAAGTCGATGATCTGCTCGGGGGTGATGTTCTGCTTCAGCGCGCCGGCGCCCTGCAGGATGGCGATGCTCTTGGCGACCCGACCGCTGTCCAGGGTGCCGATCGCGGTGCCGGTGTTGCCGGAACGGACGTACGCGGCCATCAGCTCCAGCTCGGCGGCGGCGGCGACCGCGTTGGCGGTGTCGACGTTCTTCTTCAGGATTTCGCCGGCCTCCTTGGCGTTCGCCAGGCTGTACTCCAGGCCCTTGAGCAGCGCCGCGGTGAACCGCTTCACCATCTCGGGCTTCTCCTTGGCGATCTTCGAGGAGGTGATCAGCACGTTGCCGTAGAGGTCCTGCATCACGTTGCTGTACGGCAGCATGACGGCCTTCTTCCCGGCCACCGCCTCGATGGTCGGCTGACCGACGACGAACTGACCGATGCCGTCCACCGACCCGGAACCCAGCATGCCGATCAGGTTCTGCGCCTCACCGTTGACCCAGGTCACCTTGGCCGCGTCCACGCCGGCGAGCCGGGCGTACGTCGGGAAGAGGTTGCGGACCACGGACCCGGGGGTGTCGGCGAGCTTCTTGCCCTCCAGGTCCTTCGGGGAGGCGATGTTCTTGCCCTCGACGGTGGCGATGCCTGCCATGGTGCGCTGCTGGATCGCGGCCACCACGGTGAAGTCCTTCGCCTGGCCGTTGCCGACCTGGAGCAGACCGCCGGTGAGGTCGATCGGGCCGAAGTCGGCCTGGCCGCCCACCACGGTCTGGATCACGCCACCGGTGCCCTGACCAGCCTTGATCTCGACTTCGAAGCCGGCTTCCTTGAAGAAGCCCTTGTCCTTCGCCACCCAGGCGTAGGAGTCACGGCCGAAGTTGCCGAACGAGGTGAGGTAGGTCACCTTATCCAGCGCCTTGCTGTCGCCGCCCTTGGCGTCGTTGGCCGAATCCGACCCGCTGCTGCAGGCGGAGACAAGGGCGAGGGCGGTGGCCAGCGCGGCCGTAGCGACCGTACGGGTCAGCCTTCTCATCAGAGCACCATGTCCTTTCCGACCGGGGCCGGCAGGCCACCGGAGGGGGTTGTTATGACGGGCCGGCGGGAGGGGTGGAAGCCGGACTCCGCCGTAGTGAGGGGATTCTTCGCGGGCACAGCGTACGAGAAACCCACAGTTGTGACGCCAGGCGTATCGGGTTGCGGAACGGAAACAACCTGACGACCACCCCACCCGGTGCCATACCTCGACAGGGCGGCTAGCCTTTGTCGGATTCCTGACCCTCGACTCAGCGGAGGTACGCCGGAGATGATCCGACTGTCCGGGGTGTCCCGCACCTTCGAGGGCCGGTCCGGCCGGGTGGAGGCGCTGCGCGGCATCAACCTCGACGTCGCCGAGGGCGAGTTCGTCGCCGTGCTCGGCCGCTCCGGCTGCGGCAAGTCCACGCTGCTGCGGCTGATCGCCGGGCTGCTCCCGTTGAGCGCCGGTGAGATCACCGTCGCCGGTACGCCGATCACCCGCCCCCGCCAGGACATCGCCATGCTGTTCCAGAAGCCGGCGCTGCTGCCGTGGCGCACCGTGCTGGACAACGTCATGTTGCCGGTGGAGGTCTTCGGCTGGAGTCGCGCCAAGCACCGGGAGCGGGCCCGGCAACTGCTCGACGTGGCCGGGTTGGCCGGCTTCGAGAAGCGGCTGCCGCACGAGCTCTCCGGCGGTATGCAGCAGCGGGTGTCACTGTGCCGGTCGTTGATCGGCGAGCCCCGGGTGATGCTGATGGACGAGCCGTTCTCCGCGTTGGACGCGCTCACCCGCGAGGAACTCTCCGGCGAGCTCCAGCGGGTGCACATGGAGAACAAGCCGACCATCGTCTTCGTCACCCACTCGATCGACGAGGCGGTGCTGCTCGCCGACCGGGTGGTCGTGCTGAGCCCCCGCCCCGGCCGGATCCGCAAGGTCGTCGAGGTGACCATCCCCCGGCCCCGCACCCTGGGCCGCAACGCCCACCTGGCCGACGTCGCCCAGGTCAGCGCCGACCTGCACGAACTGCTGATGGAACGCGAGCAGCCGGCCACCGCCGGCGCGGAAGGACACTGACCATGCGGGTGTCGGTCTTCACCGAGCCGAACCGTGGCGCCAGCTACGACACCCAGCTCCGGTTCGCCCGGCTGGTTGAGGCCTGCGGCTACGAGGGCTTCCTCCGCGCCGACCACTACCAGTCGATGGGCGCGGACCCGGGCCTGCCCGGCCCGACGGACGCCTGGCTGACCCTCGCCGCCCTGGCCCGGGAAACCGAGCGGATCCGGCTCGGCACCCTGGTCACGTCGGCCACGTTCCGCCTGCCCGGCCCGCTCGCGGTGATGGTCGCGCAGGTCGACCAGATGAGCGGCGGCCGGGTCGACCTGGGCATCGGCGCCGGCTGGTACGAGCGCGAGCACACCTCGTACGGCATCCCGTTCCCGGCGGTCGGCGAGCGCTTCGACCGGCTGGCCGAGCAGCTTGAGGTGATCACCGGGTTGTGGAGAACCCCGCCCGGCCAGACCTACAGCTACACCGGTGACCACTACCGGCTGGTGGACGCTCCCGCGCTGCCCAAGCCGGTGCAGGTGCCCGGCCCGCCGATCATCGTGGGCGGGCGCGGCCCCAAGCGCACACCCGAACTGGCCGCCCGGTACGCCGACGAGTTCAACATGCCGTTCAAATCCGTGGCCGTCACCGCCGGGGCGTACGACCGGGTGCGCGAGGCGTGTGAGCGCACCGGACGGGCGGAGTCCGGGCGCGACCCGTTGGTGCTTTCCGCCGGAATCGTCGTCGCCATCGGCCGGACCGACGCGGAGGCCCAGCGTCGGGCCGCGCCCCTGCACGAGAAGAGCGCGCTGCCACCGGAGGACCCGGTGGTCGGCTCCCCCGCGCAGCTCGTGCAGCGGATCGGCGAGTTCGCCGCGGTCGGCACCACGCGGGTCCACCTCCGCCTGATCGACTTCGATGATCTCGACCACCTTGAGCTGATCGCCGCCGAGGTGCTGCCCCAACTGGACGGAGCACGATGACCGACGTGATCGACGGAACCGAACTCGGACCGGTGGGTCAGGAGATCGTGTACGAGAACGACCGGGTCCGGGTCTGGCACATCCGCCTGGAGCCGGGCGAGCGGCAACCGCTGCACCGGCACGACCACCCCTACCTGGTGGTGGCGATCGAGGGCGCCAAGAACGTCGTACAGACCATCGATGGCACCCGGATCGACGCCGACGAGCCCACCGGCGGGGTGGTCTACCGGGACCCGGGCGCGGTGCACATGCTGACCAATGTCGGGGATACGACTTACCTGGCCCGGCTGGTAGAACTCAAGTAGACCCGCCGATCGCCACCGGCGTGCCGTGCGGCGCGCCGTTGGCGATCGGGTGTACCAGGTGCGTAACGTGCCGGACATGGCCTTTCGGACCTGGGGCAGACTGCTGCTCACGGCGCTCGGGGTGAGCGTGCTGGCCGGAGCCGGCCAGCTCGGCATCGCGTACGGTTTCGGCATTGTCCGGCTCACCGGCGCTTTCACCGGTACGACCGTCAACCAGTGGCCGGCCCAGCTCGTCTGGGTGGGTTGGTTCGCCGCGAACGCCGCTGTCGCCGGTGCCGTCCTGACCGGACGCCTCGCTCACCGCGACGCCCCGGCGACCAGCACGGGCCGGCAGTTGGCGGTCGGCGGCGCGGCGGCGCTGGGCGCCACCGTCATCGCCCCGCTCTGCATGCAGCCCGCCCGCGCCGCCGAGCTGATCTCCGTCGACCCGGTCTGGGCGGTGGGCATCTGCGCGGTGGTCGGTGCGGTGATCGGGGCGGGCGCGGCGATCGCCGTCCTGTTCCGGCCCGAGCTGGGCTGGAACATGGCGGCCGTGGCCGGCGCGGTCTGGCTGCTGGCGCTGATCTCCGTCCTACCGTCGCTCGGCACGGCCGGCCCACTGCCGACCGTCCGGCTCGGCGTACTGGAGCCGAGTTGGCTCGGCGACGCCGCCGCACAGCGCCTGGCGCTGCTCCTGCTGCCCACCGTGGCGCTGCTGGCCAGCGCGGCGACCGCCGGGCTGGCCCGCTGGCGGGGCCAGGCTCCACTGGTCAGTGGGGCCACCGGGGTTGCCGGTCCGGTGCTGGTGGCGTTCGCCTACCTGACCGCCGGTCCGGGTGACGCGGTGGACCGCTACCAGGCCACCCCCTACTACGGCGCGTTGATCGCGATCCTCGCCGGAGCACTCGGCGCAGCTGCCGCCGCGCTGCTGCGTTGGCCGACGGGCAGCCGTGCCGCCGATCCGCAGGCGATCGAGCCCACCGCCATCCTGCGCCCGCTGCCCGCCGGCCCGGCGCTGCCCGGCGCCGCGTCGGCAAACGACCGGGACACCGACGAACACGCCGACCCGGAGACGACAAACGCCGAGCTGGCCACCACGCAGCCTGGCGGCGTCGTTGCGGGTCCGTGGGGAGCGGGCGAACCCGATGCCGTCCGTACCGTCCCGGCCCACTGGGACTGGCCGGAGACCACCGCGAGCGGCCAGCACGGGCCGGCTCCCGCCGCTGCGCCGTCTTCCGCCGCTGCGCCTTCCGCCGCTGCGCCTTCCGCCGCTGGGAACCGGCCGGCAGCCTGGGTGACCGCGCCGACCGGTGAGTTCACCGCCGCCGGGCAGACTCCCCCAGCACCCCGCGATGATGTCCCGGCCACGACCGAGCCCTCGGCCAGCACCGACGCCAGCGACGTCACCGACACCACCCCGACCAGCACCACCGCCGGACGCGCCAACGCCGCGACTCCGACGGGTGACCGAGCGGTCGACGAGCCGGCCGACAGCCCTGTGACGGGCACCAGCGGCAGGCCGACCGGTGGGCGTACCACCCGCAAGGCCGCCGCCACCGCCGTCCCGGCCCCGACAGGCGCAGGCCCGACCAGCACGGACCCGACCAGCACGGACCCGACCAGCACGGACCCGACCAGCACGGACCCGACCAGCACGGACCCGACCAGCACGGACCCCGACCCGACGGGCACGGGCGCGGCCAGCGCTGGTGCGGCCGACCCCGGCACGCCCAAGGCGCCGCCGACGATCAAGCCGCGACGGACCCGTAAGTCGAAGGCCAACCCGGACGCGACCGCATCCGACGTGGTTGACGGCACGCCCTCCGCCGCTTCGGCAACCACCTCCGAGACGGCCCCCAACGAGACGGCCCCCAACGAGACGGTCACCGGCCGTGCGACGAAGGGCACCCGGCCGGGCAGGTCCGCCGACAGCGCCGGCTCCGACACGGCGGTAGCCCGCACCACCGCCGCCGGCTCGAAGCGAACACCGGCCACCCCCGTCAGCGGCCCGAAGCAGGCCACCTCGGTGAACGCCGGAACCGGCGCGACGCAGGCGCCTACCAACCCGGAGTCCCCGAGCACGGCAACCGACGCCGCACAGACACCGAGCACCGCGACCGGAGCGACACCAGCACCGGCGGTCCCGACCACGGCGACCGGCCGCTCTGGGGCGGAAGCCACTGCTGCCCCGCTCGCCCAGGAGGCCGGCACGGGAAGCACGGCGGCACCGGCCGAGGCGGCCTCCCCGACCAGCGATCCGGCCGTCGCCGGCGGCACCGACAGCGCACGGCCGGCCGCCGAGAACGTCCCCGCCGCTGGGTTGTTCGAGGCCACCGCCGCCAACGACCCGGACACGGACCGGTGGACGCCCGCGCCGTCGGTCTGGCCGGTCACCCCGACCTGGACGGTGCCACCACAGACCTCCGAGCCGGGGGCAACGGCGTCGGAGGGGTCCAGCGGACCGGACGAGCCGACCGGCTCGACGCCCAAGCCCCGGCATCGTGCGTTGCCGGATTTGAGCCGGGCCGGCACCTGGAACGCGTTCGACACCTCTCGGCGCGGTGGGTCGGCGGGATCGCAGGACAGGTCGACGGCACGGACAGCGCCGATCGGAGCTGGCGATACGACCACCCCGGCCGCGCACCCGGGCCCGGCGGGCGAGCCCTCCGGTGCCACCAGCCCCGACGGCACCGGCGAGGTGGCGCCTACCGACGCCACGTCGACAGCGCAGACGCCTCCCCAGGTGGCAGAGCAGCCCTCCCGGCGCGGACGGCTCGGCGGGCTGTTCCGCCGCAATCGGTCCCGCGCCGACGAGGAGAGCCCGAAGACGTCGGATGCGGCGGAGCCGCTGGCGACCCAGGACGAGGAATTCGTGGACTGGGTCGCCGGTCTGAGCAAGCCGGTGTCGGACAACGAGCCCGAGCAGGAGAACGGCCGCCGGTCGTTGCGCTCCACCGGCCGGCACCACCGCGAATGATCACCACGACCGACCTCACCGCCGAGCACCCGACACCGATAGGCGCGTGATCGACTCGGGTTCACTGAAACCGGGCTGACCCACCCACCCGGACACCCCGACATCAATGAACCCGTGTCGATCAACCCGGCCACGCGGAAGCGGGGCGCGACCGGGCGCCCCCGGGACGTCACAGCGGACGTCCCGGGGACAGGCCACCCTACGAGCGGGTCAGGCCAGCGGTAGGTAGACCCGGCCACCGCCGGAGACGAACTCCTCCGACTTGTCCTTCATGCCGCGCGCCGCGTACTCCTTGAGCTCTTGGGTGATCTTCATGGAGCAGAACTTCGGGCCACACATCGAGCAGAAGTGCGCGGTCTTCGCCGGCTCGGCGGGCAGTGTCGCGTCGTGGTACGCGCGGGCCGTCTCCGGGTCCAGCGAGAGGTTGAACTGATCCTCCCAGCGGAACTCGAACCGCGCCTTCGACAGGGCGTCGTCCCAGGCCTGTGCGCCCGGGTGCCCCTTGGCCAGGTCCGCCGCGTGGGCCGCGATCTTGTACGCGATCACGCCCGCCTTCACGTCGTCCCGGTCCGGCAGGCCGAGGTGCTCCTTCGGCGTGACGTAGCAGAGCATGGCGGTGCCGAACATGCCGATCATCGCGGCGCCGATCGCCGAGGTGATGTGGTCGTACGCCGGCGCGATGTCGGTGGTCAGCGGACCGAGCGTGTAGAAGGGCGCCTCGTGGCACCACTCCTGCTGAAGGTCCACGTTCTCCTTGATCTTGTGCATCGGTACGTGACCGGGGCCCTCGATCATCACCTGGACGTCGTACTCCCAGGCGATCTTCGTCAGCTCGCCGAGGGTACGAAGCTCGGCGAACTGCGCCTCGTCGTTGGCGTCGGCGATGGAACCGGGGCGCAGGCCGTCGCCGAGGGAGAACGTCACGTCGTACTTCGCGAGCAGCGCGCACAGCTCCTCGAAGTAGGTGTAGAGGAAGTTCTCCTCGTGATGCGCCAAGCACCACGCCGCCATGATCGAGCCGCCTCGGGACACGATTCCGGTCACCCGGTCCACGGCCAGCGGCACGTACGGCAGGAGCACGCCGGCGTGCACCGTCATGTAGTCCACGCCCTGCTCGGCCTGCTCGATCACGGTCTCCCGGAACACCTCCCAGCTCAACTTCACCGGGTCGCCGCCGACCTTCTCCAACGCCTGGTAGATCGGCACGGTGCCGATCGGCACCGGGGAGTTCCGCACGATCGCCTCACGGGTCTCGTGAATGCGTTTACCCGTGGACAGGTCCATCACGGTGTCCGCGCCCCAGCGGGTGGCCCAGGTCAGCTTCTCCACCTCCTCGGCGATCGACGAGCTGACCGCGGAGGTGCCGATGTTGGCGTTCACCTTGACCAGGAACGCCTTGCCGATGATCGCCGGCTCGCACTCCGGGTGATTGATGTTGAGCGGAAGCACCGCCCGACCGGCGGCGATCTCGGCCCGCACGAGTTCCGGGTCGACGTTCTCCCGGATCGCCACGAACTCCATCTCCGGCGTCACCACACCCGCCCGCGCGTACCGGAGCTGGGTGGGCCGGCGACCGTCCACCCCGGCCAGCGGCGTGCCCGCACCCCGCACCGGTGCCACGTCACCCCGCTCGGCGATCCACGGCCCGCGCAGCGGCGGCAACCCCACCTCCGGGTCCGAGCCAGGACCGGACGTGTCGTAGAGCCGCACCGGCGGCAGGTCACCGGTCAGCCTCACCTCCGCGAACGGCACCCGGACATCCGGCCGCGAACCCTCGACGTACACCTTGCCTCGTGCGTGCATGACAGCCTCCTGGTGATCAGGCGGACCAGCCGAAGTGGTTCAGCGGCCCGCGCCCCGCGCCCAGCTCCCAGCCCCGCGCGCCGGTCAGCGCACGGAGCACGTACTCCTTGGCGGCCCCAACGGCGACCGGCACCGCGTCGCCCCGACCGAGCCGCACCGCGATGGCCGCGGAGAACGAACACCCCGTGCCGTGGGTGTGCCGGGTGCTCACCCGGGGTCCGCGCAACACTGTGGTGACCCCCGAGCCGTGCAGCACGTCGACCGCCTCGCCCCCGTCGAGGTCACCGCCCGTGACCACCACGTACTCCGGGCCGCCGGCCGCCAGGGCCTCGGCGGCCACGACCATCGCGGCCACGTCGTCCACCGGGCGTCCGGTGATCGCCGCCGCCTCCGCGCAGTTCGGGGTCGCCACCCTGGCGTACGGCAACAGCCGCTCCACCGCGCCCACCACGCCGAGCCGGTGACCACTCGTGGCGACCAGCACCGGATCGACGACGAGTTGCGGCAACCGGCCGTCCCGGGCCGCCTCGGCCACCACGTCGGCGATCGCCGGGGTGCCGAGCATCCCCGTCTTCACCGCGGCGACTGTGAAATCGGTGAGCACGCTGTCCAACTGCTCGGTGACAGTGCGCGGGGGCAGCGGCAGTACCGCGTCGACACCCCGGGTGTTCTGCGCGGTGACCGCCGTGAGGACGCTGGTGCCGTACACGCCCAGCGCGGCGAAGACCTTCAGGTCTGCCTGGATGCCGGCGCCGCCGCCGGAGTCCGAGCCGGCGATGGTGAGGATCGTGCTCGGGGTCATTTTCCTGAGTCTCTGGTTGCGGTTTGGGGCTGCGGCGGGCCGTGGTTGGTTGCGGTTGGGGGCTGCGGCCGACCGTGCCCACTCCGGGCGGTCAGGCTTGATCCCTGCGTGGGCACGGTCGGCCGCAGCCCTGACGTGGGGACCTGGCTGACCCCGTGCCGGGTTTGGGTCAGCTTGGGGGTGACCGCCTTGGCATAGGCGCTGGTCAGGGTGGCGGCTGTTTCGGCGGGGTCTTTGGCTCGCATCAGTGCGCCCAGGACTGCTACTCCGACGGCTCCCGCCTCGACGCAGGCGGTTACCTGTTCTGGTGTCTCGATGCCGCCCAGTGCCAGCACTGGCACGTTGCTGACCTCGACCAGATTGCGCAGTCCCGCGACGTCCAGGGGTGGGCCGTAACCCGGTTTTGTCTTCGTGGGCCAGATCGGGGAGATGGTGGCGTAGTGCTCGGTGGTGAGGCGGGTCAGCTCGATTTCGTTGTGGCAGGAGCGGCCGACCAGTTGGTGGGGTGGTGGCGGGTACGGGCCGGCGGCGGGCAGGTGCACGGCGTCGCCGCCCAGCGGGTCCGGGCCGGCCACGACGAGGGTTCCGCCGACGTCGGCGAGGATCGCCCGCAGGTCGGTGGCGAGGGCGGCGCGTTCGGCACGGGGCAGGTCCTTCTCCCGCAGCACCACCCAGCGCACTCCCCCGGCCACCGCCGCGGCCACGACCCGGTCGAGCCCGCCCCGTGCGACGAGCCGATCGGTCAACACGACAACCCCGGACGGCGCTGTCACAGCTCGGGTCTTCCCTCGTCGGGAGTGGAGGCGAGGGCGTGGAAACGGCGCTCGATGCGGCCGGCCCCGGCAGCCAACCGGCCCGCCTCGACCGCGTACCGCATCGCGGTGGCCATCGCCACCGGGTCGGCGGCCCGGGTGACGGCACTCGCCAGCAGCACCCCGTCACAGCCCAGCTCCATCGCCAGCGCCGCGTCGGACGCGGTGCCGATGCCAGCGTCGAGGATCACCGGCACGTCCACACCCTGCCGGATGAGCCGGATGTGGTGCGGGTTGCCGACGCCGAGCCCCGAACCGATCGGCGAGCCGGCCGGCATCACCGCGGCGCAGCCCACGTCGGCGAGGCGGCGGGCGAGCACCGGGTCGTCGCTGGTGTACGGCAGCACTGTGAAGCCGTCGGCGACCAACTCCTCGGCGGCGCGCAGCAGCTCCACCCCGTCGGGCAGGAGCGTCCGCTCGTCGCCGATGACCTCCAGCTTGACCCAGTCGGTGTCGAACGCGTCCCGGGCCAGCCGGGCCACCTTCACGGCCTCGGTCGCGGTGTGGCAGCCGGCGGTGTTCGGCAGCAGGCGTACGCCGCACCGGTCCAGCAGCTCCAGCAGGCCGCCGGTGGAGCCCGGCGCGGTGCCCACCCGGCGCAGCGCCAGTGTGACCAGCTCGGTTCCGGACGCCCGGATCGCCTGCTCCAACACGTGCAGGTTCGCGGCGCCACCGGTGCCGAGGATCAACCGTGAGGTGAAGGTCTCCCCACCCAGCTCGAACGGCACGCCGCTCACCCGCCCTGCGCCGCGGTGAGCACCTCGACCCGGTCACCGTCGCGCAGCGCCCGGGCCGGCCACCCGGTCCGGGGCACCACCTCGCCGTTGACCGCGACCGCCACTCCCCGTGGGTGCGGCACGATGTCGCGGACCAGGTCCGCCACGGACGCGCCAGCGGGGACACTGCGCCCGGCCCCGTTCACCGTCAATTCCACAGGTGTCCCTCCATCGTCGGTTCAGGTCCGCCCACTGCGGCGCCGGCCGGGTCGAAACGGTCGGCCCGCAACGGCGTGAGCAGCGGGTCGGGTACGCCGCCGAGCACCAGGTCGGCGATCAGGTCGGCGGTGATCGGGGTGAGCACGATGCCGTGCCGGTGATGCCCGGTGGCGGCCAGGACGTCCGGTCGGTCGGGCAGCGGCCCGAGGATCGGCGCGTTGTCCGGGGTGCCCGGGCGCAGCCCGGCGACCGCCTCGACCAGGTCGTACTCGGCCAGTTCGGGCAGCAGGTCGACCCCGGCGCGCAGCAACCGCTGCACAGCGCCGGCGGTGACTGTGGTGTCCGACCGCTCCTCGACCGTCGCGCCGAGCACCACCTCGCCACCGGCGCGGGGCACCAGGTAGACGTGCTCGCCGTCGGCGTACCCCCGGATCACGTGCCGGAAGCCCGGCGCGACGCCGTCGGGCGCGCGGAGCCGGAGGATCTGGCCCTTCACCGGCCGCACGGGCAGGCCGGTGAGCGCGGCGGCCCCGCAGCCGGCGGCGACAACGGTGACGTGCGCGTCCACATCGGACAGCTGCCGGACCGGCTGTGGCACGAGCACCGCGCCGGCCCGCCGCGCGGCCGTGCGCAGCGCCGGCAGCAACAGCCGGGGGTCGACCTGGTGGTCGGTGGGCGCGAGCGCGCCGCCGCGCACCCGTGGGGCGAGCGCCGGTTCGCGGTCGCGCAGCTCGCTGGGGCGCAGCGGCGTCACGGGCAGGCCCAACCCCTGCTGGTACGCCCAGAGCCGGCGCGCCTCGGCCAGGTCGTCGCCGGTGAGCCCGACCATCAGGGTGCCCTCGGTCCGGTAGCCGATCTCGACCCCGGTCGCCTCGGTCAGTTCGGCGGCGAACGCCGGCCAGCGGGCGGCGGACGCCAGCAGCAGCGCGGTCAGCTGCCGTTCACCGAAGTACGCCTCGGCGACCGGGGAGAGCATTCCGGCGGCCACCGCCGACGCCCCCGAGCCGGGTGCGGGATCGTGCACCACCACCCGCAGCCCTCGCGCGGCGCAGCGCCAGGCGATGGCCAGCCCGATCGGCCCCGCCCCCACCACTGCCACGTCCGGCCGGACCCGGTCGCTCGACGGCGCTGACGGGGACCGACCGGTCAGCACGTCAGGGCCTCGATCAGCTCGGCGGTCGCCCGTGCCGGGTCGGCGGCGGCGGAGACGGCACCGACCACCGCCACCCCGTACGCGCCGGCGGCCCGCAGCGCGGGCACCCGGGCGGCGGTCACGCCACCGATCGCGATGACCGGGACGTCGACGGCGCCGACGACGGCGCGTACCCCGTCGGCCCCGATGGGATCCGGCAGGCCGGTCTTGGTGCTGGTGGTGTGGCACGGCCCGACGCCGAGGTAGCTGGCTCCCGCCGCGACGGCCTCGCGTGCCGGGCCGGGCGCGCGGGCGGTGGCGCCCAGCACGCCGGTGGGGCCGAGCACCCGGCGGGCGGCGGCGACCGGCAGGTCGTCGGCGCCGACGTGCCCACCGGCGGCGCCCACCGCAAGCGCCACGTGCAACCGGTCGTTGACCAGGCACGTCGCCCGGTACGACGCGCATAGCGCCAACACCCGCCGGGTCAGGTCGTACGCCTCGCGATCGGTGGCGGAATCCTCGACCCGGACCTGCACCACCAGGTTGGCCTGGGCCACGGTGAGGGCGGCGCGCACCACGGCGAGTGGGTCGCGACCGGGTCGGGTGTCGGTGATGAGATGCAATCGCCCCAGGGACGGCACGGCAACGCTCCTCCCTGCGCCGGCATTACCCGGATCAGGTTCGACGGTCGGGGGCTGTCAGCCCCCCTCTCAGCCCGGTACACCGGGCTCCCGTGGGTTACTTGCGTGTCACCGTACGACAGATCCGCCGGCCTGCCAAGGCACGGGGTCGGCGGTGGCCGGTCGGCCGGAACGAGCGAAATCGTTGGGGCACTTCATACGGTCCTGTTCGGAATGTCGCACGCCGTTGCAGAACCGTTACCCGTCCGCATCTTGCCCGACATCGAGCCAGCCGAATTAATTTGTTCAGCGATTCGACAAAATGTCGGTGGGGGCACCCTGGCACGGTGCGACCACCGGCTCCATCAGGGACGGCCTTCGGCGAGCCGACTCCCGCGATCTCTGTCACTACGACACAGGAGGCGGCGTGTCCCGTTCTCGTCGTGCCCGCGTACCAATCACCGCAACCCTGATCTCCCTGGCCATGGCCTCGACCACCCTGTTCGGCACGCCCGCGCAGGCGGCCGCCCAGGTCCCCCCACGGGATGCGAAGGCCGCAGCCCCAGTCAGCCAGGTGGCGCCGAAGGCGCCAAAGGCCGCAGCCGATCCCTTCTCCGTCCTCGTCTTCTCCAAGACCGCCGGCTTCCGGCATGACTCCATCCCCACCGGCATCGCCGCCATCCAGCAGCTCGGCGTCGACAACGGATTCACCGTGGACAACTCCGAGGACGGCGCCGCATTCAACGACGCCAACCTGGCGAAGTACAAGGCGGTGATCTGGCTCTCCACCACCGGTGACGTGCTCAACGCCGACCAGCAGGCGGCGTTCGAGCGTTACGTGAAGGCCGGCGGCGGTTACGTCGGCATCCACGCCGCATCGGACACCGAGTACAGCTGGGCCTGGTACGGCGACCTGGTCGGCGCGTACTTCGCCAACCACCCGCAGAACCAGACGGCCACGGTCAAGGTGGAGGACCACGCCCACCCGTCCACGGCCGAACTGCCGGACCGCTGGTCCCGGTTCGACGAGTGGTACAACTACCAGACCAACCCTCGGCCGGACGTGCACGTGCTGGCCAGCCTGGACGAGAAGAGCTACACCCCCGGCGCCGGCGCGATGGGTGCGGACCACCCGGTCGCCTGGTGTCAGGACTACGACGGCGGCCGCTCCTGGTACACGGGCCTGGGGCACACCCGGGAGTCGTACGCCGAGCCCGAGTTCCTCTCCCACCTGCTCGGCGGCATCCGCACCGCGGCGGGCGTCGAGAACGCCGACTGTGGTGCCTCGAAGACCTCGAACTTCGAGAAGATCTCCCTGGACAGCAACACCAGCAACCCGATGGAGCTGGACATCGCCCCCGACGGGCGGGTCTTCTACGTCGAGCGCGACGGTCGGGTGCAGATCATCAAGCCGGACACCGGCAACACCGTCACCGCTGTCGACCTGGACGTCTTCACCGGCAACGAGGACGGCCTCATCGGCATCCGGCTCGACCCGGACTTCGCCACCAACAAGTGGGTGTACCTGTACTACGCCCCGAACGACGGGGTCACCCGCAACCTGCTGTCCCGCTTCACGGTGACCGGCGACACCATCGACCCGGCCAGCGAGAAGCAGGTGCTGCGGGTCGACACCCAACGCAACACCTGCTGCCACGCCGGCGGCAGCATGACCTTCGACGGCGAGGGCAACCTTTACCTCGCCACCGGTGACAACACCAACCCGTTCGAGTCGAACTCGTACTCGCCGATCGACGAGCGGTCGGGTCGCCAGGACTACGACGCGCAGCGCACCTCGGCGAACACGAACGACCTGCGCGGCAAGGTGATCCGGATCCACCCGGAGGACGACGGGACGTACACCGTTCCGGCCGGCAACCTCTTCGCGCCGGGCACCGAGAAGACCCGTCCCGAGATCTACGCGATGGGCTTCCGCAACCCGTTCCGGATCGGCACCGACCCGAAGACCAACACGCTGTACGTCGGCGACTACGGGCCGGACGCCAACTCGGACAACCCGAACCGGGGCCCCCGCGGCCTGGTCGAGTGGAACATCGTGACGCCGGGCAACTACGGGTGGCCGTACTGCACGGGCACGAACGAGGCGTACAACGACTACACGTTCCCGTCCGGCCCGAGCGGCGCGAAGTTCGACTGCGCGGCGCCGGTGAACAACTCGCCCAACAACACGGGCCTGACCAACCTCCCGCCGGTCGTGCCCGCGACCGTCGACTACGGGTACGCCGGTGACGCGCGTTACCCGGAGATCGGCGGCGGTGGCGCCCCGATGGGCGGCCCGGTCTACCGCTACGACGCCGACCTGAACTCCACCCGCAAGTGGCCGGCGTACTACGACGGCAAGGCTCTGCTCGGCGAGTGGAACCAGAACAAGATGTACACCATGCAGGTGACTGCCGATGGCAAGTCGTTGGTGGACATCAACCAGCTGCTCACCGGCATGAGCATGATCCGGCCGATGGACTTCGAGTTCGGCCCGGACGGCGCGCTGTACCTGATCGAGTGGGGCAGCGGTTTCGGCGGCAACAACGACAACTCCGGCGTCTACCGGATCGACTACACCGCCGGTGACCGCGCGCCGATCGCGGCGGCGTCCGCCGACCCGACCTCGGGTGCGGCGCCGTTGACTGTCACCTTCTCCAGCGCCGGATCCCGGGACCCGGACGGTGGCACGCTCACCTACGCCTGGGCCTTCGGCGACGGGCAGACCTCCACCGAGGCGAACCCGACCCACACCTACACGACGGCGGGCAACTACACCGCCCAGCTCACCGTCACCAACCCGAAGGGCCGTACCGCGGTGGCCAACGTGCCGGTCACCGTGGGCAACACGTCCCCGACGGTGACCCTCGAATTCCCGCCGGACGGCGGGTTCTTCGAGTGGGGTGACCAGGTCCGCTACTCGATCAAGGTGACCGACCCGGAGGACGGGGATGTCGACTGTGACCGGGTGAACCTCCAGGTGCTGCTGGGTCACGACGAGCACGCCCACCCGCTGGAGCAGCACACCGGCTGCACCGGCACCGTGCAGACGTCACTCGCTTCCGGGCACGGCGCCGAGGCGAACGTCTTCGCGGTCTTCGAGGCCACCTACACCGATGACGGTGGCGCCGGCGGGGCGAGCCCGCTCACCGGTCGGGTGATCGAGGTCCTGCAGCCCAAGCGCAAGCAGGCCGAGTTCTTCACCGCCACCGGGCGCGCTCCGGTGAGCACTGGCGGCGGCGACGCCGGCGTGCAGCGGGAAGCCGCCACCGACAGCGCCGGCGGCGGGCAGAGCATCGCGTTCATCGAGGACGGCGACTGGTGGTCGCTCGCCCCGGCGAACCTGACCAACATCACCGAGATCCGGTTCCGGGCCGCCTCGGCCGCCGCTGGCGGTCGGATTGAGGTTCGCTCGGGTGCGGTTGACGGACCGGTGGTCGCCACGGCCGTCGTACCGTCGACCGGGGCGTGGCAGACGTACACGGACGTGAGCGCACCGGTCACCGGTGCCGCGAGCGGTTCGCTGTACTTCGTGGCCCGCGACCCGAACGGCGGAACGGGTTCGCTGTTCAACGTCAACTGGATGGACTTCGTCGGCCGCGGTGTCACCGAGAACGGGCCGCCGACGGTCAGCGCCACGGCCACCCCGGCCACCGGCACCGCACCGGTCACCGTCGCCTTCGACGGCACGGCCACGGATGCCGAGGGCGACACCCCGCTGACGTACGCCTGGGACTTCGGTGACGGAGGCACGGCGACCACCCTGGACGCCAGCCACACCTACACCAGCCCGGGCACCTTCACGGCCACCCTCACGGTGACCGACAGCAAGGGTGCCAAGTCGTACGCCACCGTGCCGGTGCGGGTCGACGCGCCGGACACGTCCTGCTTCGGGGCGCGTTCGGACGACTTCAACGGCAACACCCTCGACAAGGACCGCTGGACCAGCGTGATCCGGGAGAACCAGCTCTACTCGCTCAGTGGCGGCGCACTGCGGCTGCCGACCGGCGTGGGTGACCTCTACGGCGCACGCAACGACGCCACCAACCTGGTGCTCCAGGCGGCTCCGACCGGCGCATGGGAGATGACCACCAAGGTCACTCTGCCGGTGACGGCCAACTACCAGCAGGCTGGCCTGCTGGTGTACGGCGACGACGACAACTACGCCAAGCTGGACCTGCTGTACAACGGCAGCCGGCGGGTGGAGTTCATCCGGGAGACGGCGGCCACGCCGCGCAACGACTCCGCCGACGCCACCAACGCACCGGCGGGTGACACCGTGTACCTGCGGGTCACCAGCGACGGGACGAACCTGACCGCGTCCGTCTCGGGCGACGGTCAGACCTTCACCTCGGTCGGCCGTTCGGCCGAGCTCGCCGGCATCACCAACCCGCGGATCGGGGTCTTCGCGCTCAACGGTGGCACCGAGGCACCGGTTGTCGAGGCGGCCTTCGACTCGTTCCAGGTGACGCCGGACGCCCCGGCCGGGCCGGTCGACCCGTCGGACGAGTTCAATGGCGACGCGCTGGACAAGTGCCGGTGGGACGCCGTCCTGCGGGAGGACCCGGCCGGTTACCGGGTCACCGGTGGCGCGCTGCGGATCGACGTGCCCAACGGTGACATCTACGGCACCGACAACACCGGGCCGAAGAACTTCATCCTCCAGACCGCGCCGTCGGGCGACTGGACCCTGGAGACGAAGGTCGACGGCAGTCTGCTGAACGAGCAGTACCAGCAGGCCGGTCTGCTCGTGCAGGCCGACGACGACAACTACCTGAAGTTCGACTTCATCGCGGACAACCAGGCCGGCTCGGCGGTGACGCGGCGGATCGAGTTCCGCAGCGAGATCGCCGGTACGGTCCAGAACCCGCAGCCGGAGGCGGCCAACCTGACCGATGCCGTGTGGCACCTGCGGCTGGCCCGCACGGGCGACACGTTCACCGCGTCGTACTCGGCCGACGGGACGACCTGGACCGCGTTGGAGTCGTTGACCAACAGCGCGGTCGGGGCCACCCCGAAGGTCGGGCTGTTCACCCTCGGCGCCAACCAGACGGCGTCGAAGACCGCCTCGTTCGACTACTTCCGGCTCAGCACGGAGGTCGCCGACGAGACCGCGCCGGTGACCACCGCTGCGGTTTCGGGCACCCCGACCGACGGGTGGCACACCGGGCCGGTGACGATCACGCTCACCGGGGCCGACGAGGCCGGCGGTAGCGGGCTCGCCAGCACCGAGTACCAGCTCGACGGTGCCACCACCTGGACGGCCTACACCGCTGCGGTGGCGGTCAGCGGGGACGGCGAGCACGAGCTTCGGTTCCGCTCGACGGACGAGGCCGGCAACGTGGAGGCGACGAAGACCGTCTCGGTCAAGATCGACGCCACCGCGCCGGTGACCTCGGCGACGTTCGCTCCGGCGAACGACGCCGGTTGGCACGAGGGGACCATCCCGGTCGTGCTGGCCGCTACCGACGCCGGTTCCGGCGTGAAGACGGTGGAGTGGTCGCTGGACGGTGGCGAGTGGACGCCGTACTCGACGCCGGTCGAGGTGACCGGTGACGGGCAGCACGAGCTGCTGTTCCGCTCGACGGACAAGGCGGGCAACGTCGAGACGCTGAAGTCGGCGGTGCTGCGCATCGACGGCACCAAGCCGACGCTGCTGGTGTCCGGTCTCGCCGACGGGCAGCTGTACGGCGACAGTCAGGACGTCCGGGTGGCCTGGCAGGCCGTTGACCCGACCTCGGGCATCGCGTCCGTGGTCGGTCAGCTCGACGGCCAGGCGTACGCCAGCGGCACTCTGCAGGCCATGTACGACCTGTCCCTCGGCCTGCACGAGCTGACCGTGACCGCGACCGACAAGGCGGGCAACAAGACCACCTCGACGGTCCGGTTCTTCGTCACCACCTCGTTCCGGGACATGCAGAGTCTGCTGGACCGGTTCAAGGCGACGGGGCGGCTCTCGACCAAGGCGCACAAGCAGTTGTCGAACAAGCTCGACAATGTGCGCGCGTCCGAGGCGGCCGGCGACGACAAGGCGGCCGTACGGCAGCTGACCGCGTTCCGGACGCTCGCCTCTGACGCCACGCTGGTGCCCGAGGCGGAGGTCCGGGATGTCCTGATCCGGGACGCCGATGCCATGATCGTTCGGCTCGGCGGCGCGGCCAGCAAGGCCGGGGTCAAGGCGAACGACGGCGACTCGGTCAAGGGCACCGGGCGGCTTGGTGGCGACGCCACCCGGCTGGCACCCGGTCGCCAGCTCTGATCCGATGAGGCCCCTCCCCGACGCTACGGCGTCGGGGAGGGGCCTCCCTCATTCGGTAGGGAGGGGATGTCCGTGACGGGTATCCGCAAGGTGTTGGCCGCCGTCTTCATCGGACTGGCCCTGACCCTGTCCGCCGCTGCCCCGGCGGCGGCGCAGGCCGCTCAGGCCGCCCCGGCTGCGCAGGCCGACAAGCTCAAACTCACGGTGGCCGGCGACGGGGCTCAGGGCGTCACCATCCAGGCCAGCTACGCCGATGGTCGCCGGCTGGAGCAGGTGGTGCGGCTGGTCCTCACCGCCACCGGCCCCGATGGGCAGAAGGTCGGGCCGGTGCAGTTGGAACCGCAGCCCGAGGGGCACGGCTTCTACAGCAGCGGCCCGGTGCTCTCCACGGGCACCTGGAAGGTGACTGTGAACTCCCCCGCACCGTTGCAGGGCAAGGCCACCGCAACGGTGCAGGCCCGCGCGGCGCAGTCACCGCCGGTGCCCGAGCCGGTCGCGGTGAACAAGCCGGCGGACGGGGCAGGCGGGGCGGGAGCCGGCTGGTGGCCGTTCGCGGCGGCCGGTCTGGTCCTGGTGGCCGCGGCGATGGGGGTGGCCATGCTGTTCGGCCGCCGCCGCACCGACTGATCAACCAACGCGCATTCGACGACCGGGCCGGGCCGCGACGAGCGGCCCGGCCCGTTGTCGTCTGATCCGGGCCTGATCGACTCGACATTCATGAAACCGCGCCTTCCCGGCCCCAGGTCACCCCGACTTCCAGGAACACGAGTGGATCAAGGTGTCGCGCCCACCCCGCCACGCTCAGAGGATGGCGCGCAGTGCCGCCAGGTCCTCGTCGCTGGGCTCCCAGGTGCCGGCTGCGGCGTTGGCGCGCACCTGCTCGGGCGTGGTCGCACCGGCGATCACCGAGGTCACCGCCGGCTGGGCGGCCAGCCCACCGATCGCCACCTGGAGCATGGTCAGACCCCGCTCGGCCGCGTACGACTCGATCGCCTCGATCGTGTCCCAGTCGGCTGCGGCGAGCCGCTCCGCGTACCGGCCACCGCCGGAGAGCCGGCTGCCGGCCGGCGGCTGAGCCTCACGCTTGTACTTGCCGGTGAGCAGACCGTTGGCGAGCGGGAAGAACGGCAGCATGCCGAGGCCGAACCGCTCGCACGCCGGGATCACCTCGGCCTCCACCGAGCGCTCCAGCAGGCTGTAGTGGTTCTGCGCGCTGATGAAACGGGACCGACCGTTGGACGACGCGACCCAGTCCGCGTCGGCGATCTGCCAGCCGGCGAAGTTGGAGTTTCCCAGGTAGCGCACCTTGCCGTCGCGGACCAGGTCGTCCAGGGCGGCGAGGGTCTCGTCGATCGGGGTGCCCGGGTCGGGCTCGTGCATCTGGTACAGGTCGATGTGGTCGGTGCCGAGCCGGCGCAGCGACGCCTCCACCGCACGAGCGATGTAGCGACGCGCACCACGCGCGCCAAAGTCCGGCCCGTTGAGGCCGTTCATGTCCATGCCGAACTTGGTGGCCACCACCACGTCGTCCCGGCGGCCCTTGAGCGCCTGCCCGAGCAGTTCCTCGGAGCCGCCCTGCGGCTCGCCGTAGATGTCGGCGGTGTCGAAGAGGGTGATCCCGGCGTCCAGGGCGGCGTCCACCACCGCCTGGGTGCCATCGAGGTCGAGCTTGCGGCCGAAGTTGTTGCAGCCGATGCCGACAACGGACACCACGAGCCCGGAATCGCCCAGCCGGCGATAGGTCATCTCAGTCACGCGATCTACCCTATGCCGGTCTGGCGCGGGACACCCCGGCGGAGGCTCAGCCGACCACCTCGGTGACCAGCCCACGGGCGGCGTTGATGGTCGCGGCCGGCTCGGCCGGACTGCGGCCCACGGCACCGAGCAGTGCCTGCGCCCGCCGCGCGAAATGCGGGGGCGCCCCCGGCAGCCGCCCCGCGGCGGCGATCATTCCCTTCTCGTTGACCAGCCACCACCCCGTCGACGGCGCACAGGCGGTCGGGCAGGTCGCTGGGGATCACCCGACGTCCCAGACCGGTTCCGGGGTCTCCACCACCTCGCTGTCACCTCGGAAAAGCACGAACCTGTCGAAGGAGCGGGTGAACCAGCGGTCGTGGGTGACCGCGATCACCGTTCCCTCGAAGGCGTTCAGGCCCGCTTCGAGCGCTTCCGCGCTGGCCAGGTCGAGGTTGTCGGTGGGCTCGTCGAGCAGCAGCAGGGTCGCCCCGGACAGCTCCAGCAGCAGCACCAGGAACCGGGCCTGCTGTCCGCCGGAGAGCGTGCCGAAGCGCTGGTCGCCCTGCGCGGCCAGCTCGTAGCGGCTGAGCACACCCATCGCCGCGTGCCGGTCCATTCCGGTGCGGTGCTCGTCGCCCCGCCAGAGGATCTCGACGAGCGTCTTCGACATCAGCTCCGGCCGGTCGTGGGTCTGGGAGAAGTGACCGGGTCGCACCCGGGCGCCCAGGCGGGCCACGCCGTCATGCGCCACCGGAGCGAGCGCCCCCGCCCCGTCGACCGGCCCGTTCGCCGGGTCCGGGTCGGTGCCGCCGCGAGCCAGCAGCCGCAGGAAGTGCGACTTGCCGGTGCCGTTGGCACCGAGCACCGCCACCCGGTCGCCGTACCAGATCTCCAGGTCGAAGGGGAAGGTCAGGCCATCCAGCTCCAGCTGCTGGCAGACGACCGCGCGCTTGCCGGTCCGCCCGCCGCTGAGCCGCATCCGGATGTCCTGGTCCTTCGGGGGTACGGGCGGCGGCCCGGCCTCCTCGAACTTGCGCAACCGGGTCTGCGCGGCCTGGTAACGAGAGGCCAACCCGTCGTTGTACGCGGCCTTCTGCTTGTACATCAGCATCAGCTCGCGCAGCTTCTGGTGCTCCTCGTCCCACCGCCGGCGCAGCTCGTCGAGGCGGGCGTGTCGAGCCACCCGAGCCTCGTGCCAGCTGGCGAAGCCGCCCGGGTGCACCCAGGCGCTGCCACCCTCGACGGCGACCACCCGGTCGGCACTCTGGGCCAGCAGTTCGCGGTCGTGCGAGACGTAGAGCACCGACTTGGTCGACTCGCGCAGTCGCGCCTCCAGCCAACGCTTGCCGGGCACGTCGAGGAAGTTGTCCGGTTCGTCGAGCAGCAGCACCTCGTCCGGGCCGCGCAGCAGCAACTCCAGGGCGAAGCGCTTCTGCTGGCCGCCGGACAGGGTACGCACCGGCCGGTCCCGTACGGCGTCCCAGGGCTGGCCGAGCACGATTGTCGCGACGGTGTCGAAGAGGACCTCGGCGTCGTACCCGCCGGCCTCGCCCCAGGCGCCGAGCGCATCGGCGTACGCCAGTTGGGCCTTGCCGGCGGCGTTGCTGAACTTGCCGTGGGCCTCGGCCGCCCGCATGGCCGCCTCGGTTTCGCCGAGCCGCCGGCCGGCGTCGCGCAGCGTCGGCGGGGCCAGCGACAACGCCAGGTCGGCGAGGGTCGACTCGTCGCCGATCATGCCGATGAACTGACGCATCACGCCCAGCCCTCCGGCCCGCGCGACGACGCCGCTGCGCACCGGCAGGTCGCCGGCGACCATTCTCAGCAGCGTCGTCTTTCCCGCGCCGTTCGGCCCGACCAGGGCGACCTTGCTGCCCTCACCGACCCGGAACGACACGTCGGCGAAGAGTTCCCGACCGTCGGGCAGGATGTGCCCGACCGCTGCCACGTCCACGTATCCCACGCCGGGATCCTGCCCCAGTGAGGGTCGGGGGGTACATCCAATTACCGGGTGACGCGCAGCACCCGGAAGCCCTTCTGGCTGGCGTACCGCTCGACCTGCCAACTCTGCTCGGTGAGCCAGCGTTGCAGCGAGTCGCCGCCGAGGTGCCGGGCGACCACCAACCAGCCGACGCCGTCCGGGGCCAGTCGGGGCAGCCAGCGCAGCAGCAGGTCGTGCAGCCCGTCCTTGCCGATCCGGATGGGCGGGTTCGACCAGAGCTGGGCGAAGCTGAGGTCTGCTGGGACGTCGTCCGGTGCGCTGACCCGCACCCGGTCGGTGGCGCCGATCCGAGCCGCGTTGGCGGCGGTCAGCTCGCGGGCCCGGGCATTGACGTCGACGGCCCAGATGGTGCTGGTGGGCGCGAGGTCGGCCAGGACGCAACTGATCGGTCCGAAGCCGCAGCCGAGGTCGAGCAGGTCGCCGCTGGTGTCGGCGGCGGGCAGCTCGGCTTTGCGGAGGAGCACGGCGGTGCCGGGGTCGAGTCGGCTGGCGGAGAAGACCCCGCCGGCCGAGGCAAGCCGGTAGTCGCGGTCGGCGACGGAGAACTCGACCTCGCGCGCCGGGGCGTCGCTGGTGGGCTGAGCGGTGAAGTAGTGGTCGCCGGTCACCTGGCAATTCTCGCACCGGCCCGGGGACGACCGTCGGGGCGATCGGCTTCTCCACGGACCCGGCCCGGCCCACGCGCGCATTTACCCGAAATTACCCCCTAAAGGGACATTGACTCCTACTCTGGGCGACATGGTGTATCGGTACGAGTCCGATGAGGACGCTTTCGAGGACTACCCGGAGCCCGGGTCCGATCTGTCGGTGCTCGGCGCCGGCCCGCCCCCGCCGGCCGGGCCGTCTCCATCGCGCTTCCCCGCGCCGTCGCTGCCCCGGCCGAACCAGCTCTCGCTGCCATCGTCGTCGCCCGCGCCGACCCGTAACGATCTGTCGCAGCCCGCGCCGACCCGTGCCGAGGTGTCGCAGCCACTGCCGACCCGCGCCGACATCCCGCCCGCCCCGTCCCACAGCCAGATCTACACGTCGGCCACGCCGGTGGAGCCGACCACCCGGCGCGGCGGTGGCCGACTGTGGCAGGTGCTGATCGGCGGCGCAGCCGTCCTGGTGCTGCTCGCACTCTGCGGCCTCGGTGCCGCCGCGCTGCTCATCGACCGCAACCAGCAGCAGCCGCAGGCCAACCCGACGTACCAGCCGAACGCCGCCGCGCCGTCGGCCCCGCCGGAACGGGCGGCCCTCGACTCCCGGGACACCGACCAGGCCCCGCTCACCGCCAAGGAACTCTTCCCCGACAAGGAACTGAAGCTCACCGACGGCCAGCCGAGCTACCAGGTACTCAAGACCCAGTCCAGCGGCAGTTGCGCCGTCGCCGCCACCGACGAGGTCGCCGACCTGCTGGTCCGGCTCGGCTGCAACCAGATCGTCCGGGCCACGCTGAGCACTCCCGACGACGGGCACCTGGTCACCGCCGGCCTGTTCAACCTCACCGACAAGGTCACCGCGGAACGGGTCCGCGACCGGCTCCGGCAACTGCTCGACGAGCGGCAGGGCCGTTTCCGTGGCCTCACCGCCGACGACGGCGACGACACCGGCGTCCTGACCAGCGCTCCCTCCCGCGTCGGCTGGCAGGTCCGTGGCCACTACCTGGCGTACGCCCTGGTGGTCCGCAAGGACGGCGCGGTGATCAAGGCGGGTGACACCAAGGTTCGCGAGATCCTGTTCGACATGATCGAGCTGCACCTCAGCCGGGGCGTGTTGCAGAGCCGGGCCGACGGTGGCACCGCCGCACAACCGACGGGGGTCCCGAGCGGCAGCAACGCGAACCAGGGCGACGACGGCGGCCTGCCGGGCGACTGACCCGTCGGGCGGTCAACCCTCGATCGGAACCCGTAACCGGCGGGTGAGGGTGGCGCGGTGGGCGTACTCGGCCGGATCGGCCGGGTAGCCGACGGCGACCAGGGTCAGCCCACGCGCGGGGGCGACGGTGACCTCACTCGACCGCTCCCGTTGGGTGAGCAGACGGCCCGGCCACTCGACCGGGCGGCGGCCGTCCCCGGCCACCAGCATGGCCCCCACCAGGCTGCGCACCATCGCCTGACAGAACGCGTCGGCCTGCACCGTCGCGACCAGGATGCCGTCCGGGTCGCGACGCCAGTCCAGCCGGGTCACCTCGCGCAGCGTGGTCGCGTGCTCCTTGCGCCGGCAGTACGCGGCGAAGTCGTGCTCCCCCACCAGCCCCGCGGCGGCGGCGTTCAACGCCGCCAGGTCCAACGGCTTCGGCCAGGCCAGCACCTCGTGCCGGCGCAGCGGTTCCGCACCGAAGGGCGCATCGGTGACCCGGTACTCGTAGCGCCGGAACGTGGCCGAGAACCGGGCGTCGAAGTCGGCCGGCACCTCGGTCATCGCCCGTACCCGCATGTCGGTGGGGAGCAGCCGGGCCAGACGGCGCAGCAGTCGTCCCTCGTGCTGTCGCCACACGTCCACCGGCAGGTCCAGGTGGCACACCTGCCCGGTGGCGTGCACCCCCGCGTCGGTCCGCCCGGCCACCGTCAGCCCGGTGGCCGTACCGACGCCGAGGACCAGGTCCAGGGTCTCGACGAGCACCCCCGCGACGGTGCGCCGGGTCGGCTGGGCCGCCCAACCGGAGAAATCGGTGCCGTCGTACGAGACGTCCAGCCGCAGCCGGATCCGCTCGTCCACCTCGTACCTCCTGTTACGGGTCGGGCCCGGCACCCCGATGGGGTGCCGGGCCCGACAATGCCCTGGATCAGGCCTTGTTCTCGGTGGCCTCGTCGCTGTCCTCACGGGCGGCGGCGGTGTCACCGGACACCGACACCGGCGCCTCGGAGTCCTGGTCGGCCGGAGCCGACTGCGGGGCCTCGTCGGCCGGGGCGAGCGCCTCGACCTTGTCCTGCTGCGCGGCCTTGCGGGCGGCGGTCTTCTTGTTCGCCTTCGGCTCGGCGACCTGAAGCTCCTCCACCAGCTCGATGATGGCCATCGGCGCGTTGTCACCCTTGCGCGGACCGGTCTTCACGATCCGGGTGTAACCGCCGGGGCGGTTGGAGTACCGGGGCGCGATCTGGTCGAACAGGGCGTAGACAACGTCCTTGTCCTTGACGACACCCAGCACCCGCCGCCGCGAGGCGAGGTCACCGCGCTTGGCCTTGGTGATGAGCTGCTCGGCCAGCGGGCGCAGCCGCCGGGCCTTCGTCTCGGTAGTCTGGATCTTGCCGTGCTGGAACAGCGCGGTCGCCAGGTTGGCGAGCATCAGCCGCTCGTGCGAGGGGCTGCCGCCGAGGCGGGGGCCCTTGGTGGGCGTGGGCATTTTTGGTGCTCCTCAGTTGTGGCGGCAGCGCGGACTAGAGCTGCTCGGTCTCGCGGTAGTCGTCGGTGTCGTAGTCGGCCTCGCCGAAGGTGTCCACGACGTGCGCCGGGTCGAAGTTCGGAGCCGAATCCTTCAGCCCGAGACCCATCCCGGCGAGCTTCATCTTGACCTCGTCGATCGACTTCTGACCGAAGTTGCGAATGTCGAGGAGGTCGGCCTCGGTACGCCCGATGAGCTCACCAACGGAGTTGATGCCCTCGCGCTTGAGGCAGTTGTAGGAGCGGACGGTGAGGTCCAGCTCCTCGATCGGCAGAGCGAGGTCCGCCGCCAGCTGGGCGTCCTGCGGGGACGGCCCGATGTCGATGCCCTCGGCGGTCTCGTCGAGCTCCCGGGCGAGCCCGAACAGCTCCACCAGCGTCGAACCGGCGGAGGCCAGCGCGGTACGCGGGCCCATCGACGGCTTGGTCTCGACGTCGATGATCAGCCGGTCGAAGTCGGTGCGCTGCTCGACACGAGTCGCCTCGACGCGGTAGGTCACCTTCAGCACCGGCGAGTAGATCGAGTCGACCGGGATGCGGCCGATCTCGGCGCCAGACTGCTTGTTCTGCGCCGCCGTCACGTAGCCCCGGCCCCGCTCGACGGTCAGCTCCATGTCGAGCCGGCCCTTGCCGTTCAGGGTGGCGAGCTTGAGATCCGGGTTGTGCACCGAGACGCCGGCCGGCGGCTGGATGTCGCCCGCGGTCACGTCGCCCGGGCCCTGCTTACGCAGGTACATGCTGACCGGCTCGTCGTGCTCGGAGCTGACGCACAGCTCCTTGATGTTCATGACGAGCTCGACCACGTCCTCCTTGACACCGGGGATCGTGGTGAACTCGTGCAGCACACCGTCGATCTTGATCGAGGTGACGGCCGCACCCGGGATCGACGACAGCAGCGTACGCCGCAGCGAGTTACCCAGGGTGTAGCCGAAGCCCGGCTCCAGCGGCTCGATGGCGAACCGGGAACGGGTCTCGTTGATCGACTCCTCGGAGAGGGAGGGTCGCTGGCTGATGAGCATCTTTTCTCTTCTCTTCCGGGGCGCCCGCTATTTGACGCCCACGACACAAACTGTTCCGGTGGCCCGCCCTTGAAGGACGGGCCACCGCAACGAGCCCGACTACTTGGAGTAGAGCTCGACGATCAACTGCTCCTGGACCTGCGTGTCGATGACCTGCCGGGCCGGGAGGGAGTGCACGAGCACCTTCATCTGGCTCGGGATGGCCTCAAGCCACGCCGGAACCGTCTTCGAGCCGGCCTGAGCCTGCGCGACGATGAACGGGGTGAGCTCCTTGCTCTTGCCCCGAACCTCGATGATGTCGTGCTCCTTGACGCGGTACGACGGGATGTCGACCTTCTTGCCGTTCACCGTGAAGTGACCGTGCTTGACCAGCTGGCGGGCCATGTCCCGCGAGTGGGCGTAGCCGGCCCGGTAAACGACGTTGTCCAGCCGCGACTCGAGGATCTGCAGGAGGACCTCACCGGTCTTGGCCTGCTTGCCAACGGCTTCCTCGTAGTAACCGCGGAACTGCTTCTCCAGCACGCCGTAAACCCGGCGGGCCTTCTGCTTCTCGCGGAGCTGGAGCAGGTACTCCGTCTCCTTGGTGCGACCGCGGCCGTGCTGCCCGGGCGGGAACGGCCGGGACTCGAACGGGCACTTCGGACCATCGCACTTGCTGCCCTTGAGGAACAGCTTCATCTTCTCCCGCCGGCAACGGCGGCAGTCTGCACCGGTGTAACGAGCCATCTCTCTCTACCTCTCAGACCCGGCGACGCTTCGGCGGACGGCACCCGTTGTGCGGCTGCGGGGTGACGTCGGCGATCTGCCCGACCTCGAGGCCCACGGCCTGCAGCGAACGGATGGCGGTCTCCCGGCCGGAGCCGGGGCCCTTGACGAACACGTCGACCTTGCGCATGCCGTGCTCCATGGCGCGACGCGCGGCAGCCTCGGCGGCCAGCTGCGCGGCGAACGGAGTCGACTTGCGGGAGCCCTTGAAGCCGACCTGGCCAGCGGAGGCCCAGGAGATGACCGCACCGGTCGGGTCCGTGATGGACACGATGGTGTTGTTGAACGTGCTCTTGATGTGCGCCTGCCCGTGGGCGACGTTCTTGCGTTCCTTGCGCCGGACCTTCTTTACAGCGGCTCCGGCACGAGCCTTCGGTGGCATAAGTCTGTGCGCTCCTAGTTGACTTTCCGGACTGGGTTGCGGCCTGGCCCGCCTCGGCGGCGACCGGCCCCGTCATCCGGTTAAGAACTACTTCTTGCCGGGCTTCTTCTTGCCGGCGACGGTCCGCTTCGGGCCCTTGCGGGTCCGGGCGTTGGTCTTGGTCCGCTGGCCACGCACGGGCAGGCCCCGGCGGTGCCGGATGCCGGCGTAGCAGCCGATCTCAACCTTGCGGCGGATGTCAGCGGCGACCTCGCGGCGCAGGTCGCCTTCAACCTTGTAGTTGCCCTCGATGTGGTCGCGGAGCTGCACGAGCTCCTCGTCCGTGAGGTCCCGAGCGCGCTTGTCCGGCGAGATGCCGGTAGCGGCGAGTGTCTCCAGGGCGCGGGTGCGACCGACCCCGAAGATGTAGGTGAGCGCGATCTCCAACCGCTTTTCGCGGGGGAGGTCCACGCCGACTAGACGTGCCATGTGCGGGCGTACTCCTCGTGATGTGTGGCGGAGGTGTGGACCCGTCCCATCCCGCTACCGGCCGTCCCGTCCTTCCGACGCGGTGAGCGCCGGCGACCGGGATCGGTCGCTGCCCGAGCGGGCCCCGGCCTCCGACCGGGGGTCAGCCACGCAGAGGTACGTCTGGCGTACCGCTCGCGGCTGGGACGAGCATGTGTGATGTGTGTGTCGCTGGGGATCTGCCTGGACCAACGCCACCCGGCCGAACTCCGGCCGGACGGGCTGAGTCAGCCCTGGCGCTGCTTGTGGCGCGGGTCGCTGCAGATGACCATGACCCGGCCGTGCCGGCGGATAACCCGGCACTTGTTGCAGATCCTCTTGACGCTCGGCTTGACCTTCACGGTTGCCTTACTTCCCATCTGGCCCGGGGACGCGCGTTGCGCGACACCGGACGTCGAAGACGGACACGGGACTTCCCGGCCGTCGTCAGGACTACTTGTAGCGGTAGACGATGCGCCCGCGGGTCAGGTCGTACGGCGAAAGTTCGACGACGACCCGGTCCTCCGGAAGGATGCGGATGTAGTGCTGCCGCATCTTGCCGCTGATGTGAGCCAACACCTTGTGGCCGTTCGCGAGCTCCACCCGGAACATGGCGTTCGGCAGGGGCTCGATGACCCGACCCTCGATCTCAATGGCTCCGTCTTTTTTCGGCATGTCCTCCGCTGTCCTGACGTCGATTGCTCCGGGCGGCCCACAACGCCTTACACGGAAATCTGATCAGAATCAGAAGTCCGCGCCAGCCGCGGCTCCAGCTCCCACCGAAGCGCAGGGTGGGCATGCCGGAGTGGACGCTGTGCGCCGATCTGAAAGTGTACGCCCGCCTCCAGCC
>NZ_QGSZ01000269.1 GCF_003857055.1 Micromonospora inaquosa
GTCGCCACCGGCCTGGGGTCAGCCCGCCGAAGCAACCGAGCAGCCCGCCCCCGGTTGGGGTCAGGCCGCCCAGCCGACCGCCGCCCGTGGCGCCGCCCAGGTCCCGGCCCCGACGACGACCTGGCCCGCACAGGACGACCCGGCCAACTCCGGCGGGTGGGCCGCACAGCAGCAGGCGCAGCCCGCGGGGTGGAACAACAGCAGCGACGCCCGGCAGGACCAGCCCGCGCAGCCGGCCGCCTGGGGCGCTGCCGAGAGCCGCCCGCAACAGCCCGACTGGGTGCTCTCCCAACCGGAGCAGCCGACCGAGCGGCCGGAGCAGGCAGCGTGGACCGCCCCGGAGCCGAGCAACCTCCCCTCCCGGGCCAGCGCCAGCGTGCCCACCAGCGGCGGCGCGCCCAACTGGGCCGCCAACCCGGACAACGCCGCGCAGGGCAACTCCGGCGGCGTGGCGGAGGTCGAGCCGTGGGCACCCGGTGAGGTGTGGGGCCGCGCGGAGGCCGAAGCTTCCGCCCAGTCCCGTGGCGGATGGGAAGCAGACCGGGGCGACGAGGCACCGGCCTACCAGCCGGGGCCCGCGCCGGGCATCTCGCCGGCGAACGCGGTGCCGCTACCTCCGCAGGAGCAGCGCGTGCCGGGTGCCAGCCTGGCTGCCGCCCCGCCCGCCGACTACCCGCCCCAGAACCAGTTCGCTCCGATCCCCGAGCAGCCCGCCTACGCCGAGCGGGAGACCCCGGACGCCGCCGCGCAGTACGGTGGCCGCCCCGAGGACGCCTCCGCCAGCGGCGCGGTGGTGCCCGCCCCGCGTACCTCTCCGGAGTCCGGAACGGGCCGTGCGGTCGTAGCGGGGTCGGACGCCGAGTCGGCAGCCGGCGCGGCGGCCCGGGCCACGGCGAGCGCTTCGGTGCCGCTGGCCAGCCGGGTGATGCCCCCGACCGACCAGGCGAGCCGACCGACCGGCACGGCCGCACCGCAACCCCGGGTGTACGGCCGTCCGGCTCGACCGGAGCCGGAGGCCGAGCCGGAGCCGGAGGCGTTCCAGGGCAACCCGGGCACCGACCGCCAGGGCACCCCGGAGTGGCAGAACGACGCGCCGCAGCAGGCCATGCCCGACTGGCAGGCCGACGCCCAGCAGCAGCAGGCCATGCCGGACTGGCAGGCCGACGTGCAGCGGCAGGTTGGCTCCGCCTGGGGCGGCGAGTCCCCGGCCGAGCCGCGCTTCGACGACCGGCAGCCCGCACCGAACTCGTTCAACGACGCCCCGTCGGCGCCGCCGGCGTTCCCGCCCGGTGTGCCGTCCTTCGTCGACGCCCCGGGCAACAACAGGCCGGTGAACGGCGTTCGGCCGCACGGCAATGCCGAGCCGCCGGCCGACCAGTTCGGCGGCCCCGTTTCGCCTGCCCCCGGTGCCAGCACCGTGAACGGAACGTCGACCTTCGGTGCGCCGAACTTCGGTGGCCCCGGCTCCGGCGGCCCCGGCTTCGGCCAGCCGGCGACTGAACCGGTGCCGGGCGGCGGCTTCCCGCCGTCGTTCCCGCCGCCGCCGCAGCCCGCGCCGGCCTGGGGCCAGGAGGTCAGCCCGACCGACCAGGGCCGGTTCGACGCGTTCAAGCCGGACGCCGACGAGCCGAAGGTGGAGGCACCGACGCCGAAGGTGCGCAACGGCCGGGTGCTGGCCGCGGTGCTGATCGCCGCGGTGCTCATCCTGGCGGTGCCGCTCGGCCTGCTGCTGCTGCTCGGCGAGGTCGGCGAGAGGAACGACACGCCGGCCTTCGACCCGGCGGTCGGCACCTGCGTGAAGCAGTCCGGGCAGGGCGGCGCCTCGGCGGCCGACTGCGGCGAGGCGGGTGCGTTCACGATCGTCTCGAAGGTGGACGCCAAGGAGAAGTGCACCGACACGACGCAGCCGCACGTGGTGCTGCCGGGTGACGGCACCAACCGGGTGCTCTGCCTGAAGCCGGCCACGAAGTAGCTCCACCGGCGGCGGGGTCACGGGCAACCGTGACCCCACCGTCGTCGTATCCGAGCCTTTTGATCGTTGGCAGCTGAGCAACCCGACACGCCGAGCACCGCACTGCTGACCTGCCAACGATCGCCACGACAACAGGCCCCACGCTGTTGTCGTCCGGGTCACGGCTGCCGAAACCACGAAGCGTGGCAGGCTGGCAGGCATGGGATCGACAGCGCGTGTACGGGCTCCCGAGCTGCGGGGCCGACAGTGGCTCAACACCGGCGGGCAGAATCTGACCTTGCAGGACCTTCGCGGCAAGATCGTAATCGCGGATTTCTGGACGTTCTGCTGTATCAACTGTCTGCACGTGCTCGATGAGCTGCGCCCGCTGGAGGAGAAGTACGGCGACGTACTCGTCGTGATCGGCGTGCACTCGCCGAAGTTCGAGCACGAGAAGGACGCCGACGCGCTCGCCGCCGCCGTGGAGCGGTACGGGGTGCGCCACCCCGTGCTCGACGATCCTGAGATGGACATGTGGCAGCAGTACGCGGCGCGGGCCTGGCCGACCCTGTCGGTGATCGACCCCGAGGGTTACGTGGTGGCCACCATGGCCGGCGAGGGCCACGCCGAGGGGCTTTCCCGTCTGATCGACGAGTTGGTCGCCACCCACGAGGCCAAGGGCACCCTGCACCGCGGGGACGGCCCGTACGTGCCGCCGCCGGCACCGGAGACCGCGCTGCGCTTCCCCGGTAAGGCGGCGCTGCTGCCGAACGGCAACCTGCTGGTCTCGGACTCGGCCCGGCATTCGCTGGTCGAGGTCGACCAGGACGGTGAGACGCCGGTGCGTCGGATCGGCTCGGGTGAGCGGGGCCGGGCGGACGGGCCGGCCGCCGCGGCGATGTTCTCCGAGCCGCAGGGGGTGTGCCTGCTGCCCACGCCTGTCGCCGAGGTGGCCGGTTACGACCTGGTGGTGGCCGACACGGTCAACCACCTGCTGCGCGGCGTACGACTGGAGTCCGGCGAGGTGGTCACCGTGGCCGGCAGCGGCCGGCAGTGGCGTGCCGAGGTCGACGACCACGCCCACGACGCGCTCGCCGTGGATCTCTCCTCGCCGTGGGACCTGGCCTGGTACGACGACAAGCTGATCATCGCGATGGCCGGCATCCACCAGCTCTGGTGGTTCGACCCGATCAAGCGGACCGCCGGCATGTACGCCGGCACCACCGTGGAGGCGTTGCGCGACGGCCCGCTGGCCGAGGCGTGGATGGCCCAGCCGTCGGGGCTCTCCGTCTCCGCTGACGGCACCCGGCTCTGGGTGGCCGACAGCGAGACCAGCGCCGTCCGGTACGTCGAGAACGGTGTGTTGGGCACCGCCGTCGGGCAAGGGCTGTTCGACTTCGGGCACGTGGACGGTCCGGCGGAGTCGGCCCTGCTCCAGCACCCGCTGGGCGTGTGCGCGTTGCCGGACGGTTCGGTGCTGATCGCGGACACGTACAACGGGGCGGTGCGCCGCTTCGACCCGGCCACCAACCAGGTTTCCACGGTGGCGGACGGGTTGGCGGAGCCGAGCGATCTGGTGCTCACGCCGTCCGGTGAGGTGCTGGTGGTGGAGTCGGCCGCGCACCGGTTGACCCGGCTCGCGCCGGGTGCCCTGTCGGCGGCGGGGGCCAGCACGGTGGACGGTCCCCGGCACCGCACCGAGCGCACGCCGACCGACGTCGCGGCGGGCGAGGTCACCCTGGACATCGTCTTCAGCCCGGCGCCGGGGCAGAAGCTGGACGAGACGTACGGGCCGTCGACCCGGTTGGTGGTTTCCGCGTCTCCGCCGGAACTGCTGGTGGAGGGTGCCGGCACTGGCACCGAGCTGTCCCGCCGGCTGGTGCTCAACGGGGAGGTCACCGCGGGGGTGCTCCAGGTGACCGCCCAGGCGGCGACCTGTGACGCGGATGTCGAGCACGCGGCGTGTCATCTGACCCGGCAGGACTGGGGTGTGCCGGTCCGGGTGGTCGACGGGGCCGTGACCCGGGTGCCGCTGGTGCTTCGCGGTCTGGACGCCTGACGTGGTCGGAGGGGCCCGTTGGGCCCCTCCGGTCAGGCGAACGGGGCCAGGGTGATGCCGGCGTCGATCAGGGTGGCGCGGACGAGTTCGGCGGCGGAGACCGCGCCGGGGGTGTCGCCGTGCACGCAGATCGAGTCGACCGAGCAGGGGATGACGGTGCCGTCGACCGCCACCACGCTACGTTCCGTGGCCATCCGCACCGCCCGTTCGGCGATCTGCTCGGGGTCGGTGATCACCGCGCCCGGATTGCCGCGTGGCACCAGCGCGCCGGTGGGCAGGTAGGCGCGGTCGGCGAAGGCCTCTGCCACCACCGGCAGACCGGCGCCGACGGCGAGTTGGGCGAGCGTCGAGCCGGGTAGGCAGAGCACGGGCAGTTCGGGGTCGTAGCCGCTGACGGCGGCGACCACCGCCGCTGCCTGGGATTCGTCGGTGCTGGTCGCGTGGTAGAGCGCGCCGTGCGGCTTGAGGTAGCGGACCTGGGTGCGGAACAGCTGGCAGAACGCGTCGAGCGCCCCCAACTGGTAGGTCACCTCGTCGCGTAGCTCGGCGAAGTCGTACGCGATGTGCCGCCGGCCGAAGCCGGCCAGGTCCCGGTAGCCGACCTGCGCGCCCACCGCGACGCCGCGTCTCGCGGCACCCTCGCAGACCCGCCGCATGGTGGACGGGTCGCCGCCGTGGAAGCCGCAGGCGACGTTGGCGGAGGTGACGAGGCTCAGCAGCGCCTCGTCGTCGCCGAGTCGCCAGATGCCGAATCCCTCGCCCAGGTCAGCGTTGAGGTCCATGGAATCTGACGGTAGTACCTGGCCGGGCCTGCGCGAGCGGGGTCACGTCGGTCACCACCCCGATGACGGGGTATCCACCGGTGGTCGGATGGTCCGCGAGGAAGATCAGGGGTTGCCCGTCCGCCGGCACCTGCACCGCGCCGAGCGCGATGCCTTCGCTGGGGAGTTCGCCGGCGACCGCGCGGGGCAGCGCCGCGCCGGCGAGCCGCGCGCCGACCCGGTTGCTCACCGGGCTGATGGTGTACGCGCTGCCGAGGAGCCGGTCGAACGCCGTCGGTGTGAACCAGTCCTCGCGTGGACCGGGGCCCAGCGTCAGGTGCAGCTCCGGCGGAGGGCTGGGGCAGCAGGTCGAGTCCACCGGCGCGGGTGCGTCGACCGGCTCGCCGAGGGGCAGCCGGTCGCCGTCGCGCAGCGGGGGTGGTCCGAGTCCGGAGAGGGTGTCGGTGGCCCGGCTGCCGAGCACCGGTGGTACGTCGATGCCGCCCGCCACCGCCAGCCAACTCCGTACGCCGTGTCGGGCGGGACCGATCCGCAGCACCGTCCCGGCCGGCACGCTGAGCGGGCGTCCGGTGTCACCGGGCCGAGCACCCGCCTGGATCGGGACCTCGGCGCCGGTGACGGCCACCGTGGTGGCCCGGGTCAGCCGCAGGGTGCAGCCGGTCAGGGTGATCTCCAGGCCGGCCGCGTGCTCCGGATTGCCGACCAGCCGGTTGGCCAGCCGCAGGGCGGCCGGGTCGAGGGCCCCGGATCGGGGTACGCCCAGGTGCGCCCACCCGGGTCGGCCCAGGTCCTGCACTGTGGTGAGCGCACCGGCGCGGAGCACTTCGATGGCGGCCGGGTGGGTCACGCCGCCACCATCCGGACCGTGGTGCCCGGGTTGAGGCGGGCCGGGGGGTTGGCGGCCACGTCGAACAGCACCAGGTCGGTCCGACCGACCAGCTGCCAGCCGCCCGGTGACGCGCCCGGGTAGATGCCGGCGTACGGGCCGGCCAGGGCGACCGAGCCGGCCGGCACCCGGGGTCGGGGGGTGGTCAGTCGGGGCAACGCCAGTTCGGCGGGCAGCCCGGTCAGGTAGGGGAAGCCGGGGGCGAAGCCGCAGAACGCGACCCGGAACCTGGTGCTGGTGATCCGGTGGCGCACCGCCGACACGTCCACGCCCCAGTGTTGCGCCACATTTGGCAGGTCCGGCCCGTCGAAGGAGACCGGTACGACCACGTCCGCCGCGTCGTCGTCTTCGGGGTTGGCTTGTGTGGGGCGGGTGGTCGCGGCGGTGACGGCGGACGCCCATCGGGTCAGCTGTTGGGCCGTGGTGGTCGGGTCGGGCAGGCCGTCGAGCAGCACGGTCCGGGCCGCTGGCACGATCTCGACGGCGATCAGGTCGCCCTGCTCGCGACGTCGCCACAGCTCGCTCCGCCATGCTTCGACCAGTGCGGGGGTGGTGCAGTCGAGTAGCAGGGCGTGCGCCCCGACGGGTCGGATCCGCATCCGCTCATCCTCGCCGATGTCGTGCCGATCCGGTGTTCACGATGATGGTGCCGGGTGTCACCAACGCCACTACTTACAAGTAACCTACGGTGTCGTAGCCTGAGTGGGTGACCACCTCCGCCCCGCTTCGCCTGAAGCCGGTCGACATCGGTAAGCCCCGGATGCGCGGCTGGCTGCACACGTACGCCTTCTTCGTCGCCGTGGTCTGCGGCATCGTGCTCTGCTCGATCGCCGCCACCCGGCCGGGGTGGGCACCGCTGGTGAGCTGCCTGATCTACAGCCTGACGGTCTGCGGGCTCTTCGGCACGAGCGCGCTGTACCACCGTCGGGTGTGGTCAGAGCGCGGCTATCAGGTGATGCGCCGGATGGACCATTCGATGATCTTCGTGTTCATCGCCGGCACGTACACACCGCTGTGCGCGATGCTGCTCGCGCCCCGGCCGGCCACTGTGATGCTGGCTCTGGTCTGGGGCGGCGCGCTGGCCGGCGTGGCGGTCAAGGTGGTCTGGCCACACGCGCCGCGCTGGGTGTCCGCGCCGCTCTACCTGGCGCTGGGCTGGGTGGCGGTGGCCATGCTGCCGGAGATCCTGCACGGGGGCGGCGTCGCGGCGCTGGTGCTGCTGATCATCGGTGGCGCGATCTACAGCGTCGGCGCGGTCTTCTACGCGTTGCGCCGGCCCAATCCGTGGCCGACCGTCTTCGGGCACCACGAGTTCTTCCACGCCTGCACGCTGCTGGCGGCGCTCTGTCACCACATCGCGATCTACTTCGCGCTGTTCGCCTGACCGGACGGCGGATCCTGCGGGCAGCGGCGGCCCGTCCGCGCGCACCGCAGCCGGCAGGGGACGCGAGCCGGGGCCCCGCGACGCTGCGGGACCCCGGAGCGCGTGAGCGAGGATCAGACCGGCCGGCTCGGCCGGCGCACCTCGCGGTACTCCTGCACGACCTGGTCGTTCTGGACCGGAACGACCCGGTCGGCCACCACGCGCTCCTCAGGCACCGGCGCGGCGACCACCGCGCGGCGGCGGTTGCTCCAGAAGTAGAGGGTGGCGAGCAGGCCGGCGACGCCGGCGAGCATCAGCACCCAGCCGACCACGGACAGGTCCAGCCAGCCCAGGTCGGCTTCCACTGCGAACGCGAAGATCGCGCCTAGCGCGATCAAGAAGATGCTGCCACCAATGCCCATGTCTCGCTCCTCGGCTCTAACCTGGCGTACGTCGCGCCGCGGCCGTCGGTAGGGGTGCGGCATCCATCGACTTACCCAGGCACGGAGATCGCCAATCGGGCAAGCTGGGAACATGACGGACGCCAACTCCGAGACGCGGACACTGGTGTTGCTGCGGCACGCGAAGGCAGAGCAGGGCAGCGACGCGGCCGACGACGCCGAGCGGCCACTGAGCGCACGCGGCACCGCTGACGCGGCTGCGGCCGGGGCCTGGTTGGCGCACCACGGGCTGCTGCCCGACGTGGTGATCTGCTCGACGGCCCGACGCACCCGACAGACCTGGCACGGCGTGGCGATGGGGATGACCGGTTCACCGCCGGAGGGCGGCCCGACGGGTCCTCGCCCGACCGTCCGTTATGAGCCGGGCGCGTACGACGCGCACCCCGAGGAGTTGTTGTCGCTGGTCCGCACGGTGGACCCGGCGGCCCGCACGGCGCTGCTCATTGCCCATAATCCAGGCATATCGCTGCTCTCGGTGCTCCTCGACCCGGAGGGCGTCAACGATGATGGGTTGCGCACCGCCGAACTGGCGGTACACCGCTGGTCGGCCGGCTGGCCGGAGTTGAGCAGGGCGGGAGCGCCGCTCACGGCTCGACACACCGCACGCGACTGAGCCACCCACCGATTGGTCGGCGGGTGGCTCAGCGGTACGCGTCCAGGCCGTGCGGGGATCAGGACGGCGGCGCGGTTGGTGGCGGCGGGTCCGGGGGTGGCGGCATCATCGCCGTCGGATGAGACAGCCGGTTCTCCTCCACGATGAGGGTTCGGGCCCGCTTGCGCCGGTCCTGCCAGAACCAGAGCGTGGTCAGCAGTACGGCCAGCCCGGCCAGGATGAACACCCAGCCGACCGCGCGTACGTCGATCCACCAGACGTTGGCTCTCAGCGCGAAGGTCAGGATCGCGCCGATCGCGATGAGAAAAATGCCGCTTCCTACACCCATGTGCGCTGCACTCCCCCGTGCGGTGGCTCTGGGCGTTCCCTTTCGAGGTCACGCGACGGTTACCCGCCACGCCATCGGCATACCCGACCGGGGTCGCCCAATACGTGCCCGCCGCCCGGGTGAGACGGCGACGGCCGGCGAGGCAGACAGCCCCGCCGGCCGTTGCGGTGTCGGGTGGTGCGACCCGAAACCGTCAGACGTGCCGTGGCCCGCTCAGAAGGCCTCCTCCGGGAGGTCCATGATGTCGAGGTCCACACCCTCGATGATCCGCCGGTCGGCACCGATGCGGGGCAGCACCTCGCGGGCGAAGAAACGCGCTGCGGCCACCTTGCCGGTGTAGAACGCCTTGTCACTGGCGCAGACCTCGCCGGCCAGCGCCTTCAGCGCCACGTCGGCCTGCCGCTGAAGCAACCAACCGACCACCAGGTCGCCGATCGCCAGCAGGAACCGCCGGCTGCTCAACCCGACCTTGTAGAGCGCGCGGGTGTCGCCGCCCTGCGCCTCGCCCAGCCAACCGGTCAGCACGCCGAGGATGTTCTGGATCTCGGCCAGCGCCTTGCCGAGCGCCTGCCGCTCCTCCTTGAGCTGGCCGTTGCCCGCCTCGGAGGAGATGAACTCCTGGATCTCGCCGGCGACCGCCAGCAGCGCCTTGCCGTTGTCCCGAACGATCTTCCGGAAGATCAGGTCGAGGCTCTGGATGGCCGTGGTGCCCTCGTACAGGGTGTCGATCTTGGCGTCGCGGACGTACTGCTCCAGCGGATAGTCCTGGAGGAACCCGGAGCCGCCGAAGGTCTGCAGGGCCTCGTGTCCGAGCAACTCGTACGCCCGCTCCGAACCGACGCCCTTGACCAGCGGCAGCAGCAGGTCGTTGACCCGCTTGGCCAGCTTGGTGGCCTTCTCGTCGCCGGCCGCCTCGGCCAGCGCGACCTTGTCCTGCCAGGTGGCGGTGTAGAGGACCAGGGCACGCAGACCCTCGGCGTACGACTTCTGCAGCAGCAGCGAGCGGCGTACGTCCGGGTGGTGGGTGATGGTGACCCGGGGGGCGGTCTTGTCCGCCTGCTGGATCAGGTCGGCGCCCTGCACCCGGTTCTTCGCGTACTCCAGGGCGTTGAGGTAGCCGGTGGAGAGGGTGGCGATGGCCTTGGTGCCGACCAGCATCCGGGCGTACTCAATGATCATGAACATCTGCCGGATGCCGTCGTGCTTGTCGCCCAGCAGCCAGCCCTTGGCCGGTACGCCGTGCTCGCCGAAGGTCAACTCGCAGGTGTTGGAGACCTTGAGGCCCATCTTGTGTTCGACGTTGGTGGCGTAGACGCCGTTGCGCTCGCCCAGCTCGCCGGTGGCCTCGTCGAAGTGGAACTTCGGCACCACGAAGAGCGAGAGGCCCTTGGTGCCCGGGCCGCCGACGCCCTCCACGCCCACCGGGCGGGCCAGCACGTAGTGCACGATGTTGTCGCTCAGGTCGTGCTCGCCCGAGGTGATGAAGCGCTTCACGCCCTCGATGTGCCAGGAGCCGTCCGGCTGCTGGATCGCCCGGGCACGACCGGCGCCGACGTCCGAGCCGGCGTCCGGCTCGGTGAGCACCATGGTGGAGCCCCATTGCTTGTCGATGAAGAGCTTGGCCCACTTCTTCTGCCGCTCGTTGCCCTCGACGTGCAGCACGTGCGCGAAGGACGGGCCGGAGGCGTACATCCAGATGGGGGCGTTCGAGCCGAGCACCAGCTCGGCGAGCGCCCACCAGAGGGCGCGGGGTGCGTTGGTGCCGCCCAGCGCCGGCGGCAGGTCCAGGCGCCAGAACTCGGACTCCATGAATGTCTGGTAGGACTTCTTGAACGACTCCGGCAGCGGCGCGGTGTGCGTGATCGGGTCGAAGACCGGCGGGTTGCGGTCACTGTCCGTGTAGCTGGCGGCCAGGTCCTCGCGGGCGAGGCGGTCGAGCTCGGCGAGGAAGCTGCGGGCGGTGTCGGTGTCGAGATCCGAGTACGGCTCCTGACCGAACGCCCGGTCCGCCCCGAAGACCTCGAACAGGTTGAACTCGAGATCCCGCAGGTTGCTCTTGTAGTGGGTCATGCTCGCTGGCCCCGCTTCCGGACAGGTGTTACCGATCAGTAACCCTGACTGTATTACTCGCGGGTAGGCAACGACAAGCGGATCACCCAAGTGACGGCGATTACACACCCGCGGTACGGCCACCCGGGCTCAGCCCTCCGTGGCGCCGACCTCCCAGCTCGGGACGGCCACCGCCGCACCGGTACGAGCACCGACATACTCCATCAGGACCAGCGCGATGTCGTCGTCGAGTCGACCGTGGACCCACTCGACCAGGGCGGTCTCCAGCGACGCCAGCCCGTCGGCGACAGTGCCATGGCCGAGCAGTCGCCAGGCCCGGTCGGCGGTGGGAAAGAACTCGCCGTCCCGCCGCGCCTCGCCGAGGCCGTCGGTGAACAACAGCAGCCGGTCCCCGGGCTCCAGGCGTTCGACCCGGGGACGGACCAGCGGCATGAACCCGAGTGGAGGCGCCGGAGCCGGCGGTTCCAGCGGGATCACCGCACCCCGGCGCAGCAGCAGCGGCGGCGGGTGCCCGCAGTTGACGATCGTGAGGGTGCCGCCACGCTCTTCGACCAGGGCCGCCGTGACGAAGTCCTCATCGCCGACGTTACGGGCCACCGCGCGGTCCAGGTCGGCGACGACAGCCCGCAGGTCGGCCCGCTCGTACGCCACGTGCCGGTAGGAACCGAGGACGATGCTGGCCAGCCGGACCGCGTCCAGGCCCTTGCCCCGCACGTCCCCAATGATCATGCGCACGCCGTAGGGGGTGTCGATCGCCTCGTACAGGTCGCCGCCGATCTCGGCCGTCGCGGTGGAGGAGATGTAGCGTCCCGCGACCGAGAGCGTGCCGACCTGCGGCCCGAGTGGGCGCAACACCGCCTGCTGGGCCACCGCGGCGAGCTTGGTCAGCTCGACGATCCGCTCGGCCTGCCGCTGCCGAACCCAGGCCACCCCCACGGCCAACCCGGTGACGAGCGCGACCGCGACAACGTTGACCGAGGTGACCAGCGAGACCTTCGGCGCGACCAGCGCGAAGCCGACGCCGACCACTGTCGCCGCGACGCCCACCCCCAGGACCACCAGCCAGGACGCCATGGCTGCGGCGAGAACCGGCGCGGCCGCCAGGAGCGCGACGTAGTGCACCTTACGGCCGTCCGCCGCCTCCATCGCCGACACGAGCGCGAGCAGAACGAGGGCCGCGCCGAGGCCGGCGCGGGATCCGGGGCTCAGCGGGCGACGGCCCGACTGGAGGAGTCGCGTGGGTACGAGGGACAGTTTGCCTGATCCGGGTGAACCGGTGAATGAACCTGACCCGTCGTCCGAGCAGGTTCTGTCCGGCCGGCCCAGTCGGCTGGCCGAATCGGCGTCGCCGGTCCCGGTCAGCCGAGGACCTCGTAGCGGACGGTGAGCGCGCCGACGTCGACCGACGCGATGGTGGCGAAGGCGGCCCGGGAGAGGTCCAGGCAGCGGCCGTCGATGAACGGGCCGCGGTCGTTGATCCGCACCGTCACCGACTTGCCGTTGGCCGGGTTGGTCACCCGGACCTTGGTGTTGAACGGCAGGGTCTTGTGCGCGGCGGTCAGCGCGCCGGGGTTGAACGACTCGCCGTTGGCGGTGAGCTGCCCGTCGGAGTAGAACGAGGCGCCGCACGAACCGCTCTCCAGCACCTTCGCCGCGGCGGTGGTCTTCTTGACGGTCGGCTTCGGCTTGGGCGACGCGGTCCGGTCCTTGCTGCGGGAGGCGGCCTGCTGCGACCGGGTCGCCGACGGGCTGGCGGTCACGCTGGGCGAGGCGCTGACGCTCGGGGAGACGCTCGGGGAGCTGGGGGTGAGGCTGCTCGGGGCGGTGGTCGGGGTGAGGTCGAGAGCCGCCCGCCCCGACTGGTCGGAGCCGGAGGTCAGCTGCACGGCACCGACAGTGCCTCCGACCGCGAGGGCGACGCCGAGCGCCGCGGTGGCGACGATGCCCGCCGGGGAGGAGAAGATGCGGGTACGGGAGTGCTTGCCTGCCACCGGCCCGGTCCTTTCGTCGTCTGAACAAACCGGGTCGGACCGTAACGAGAGAAGCACTTCCGAAGTCAACGTGATCATGGTGATATGCCCGCATTTGCACAGGTACGTGTGGCCGATCGTCCGACCCGGGGTGGGCCGGGTGACCCAGGTGTCGCCACGCCCGCCGTCCGTGCCGCAGGATGAGCGGATGCCCGCCGATCTGACCGACCGCCTGGCCGCCCTGTTCCAGTGGATCGACCCCGGCCCAGGCACCAGTCACCTGGTCAGTGACATCTCCGGTTGGTGGCGGGATCCGTCCGTGCTGGCCGAACTGGGGCCGGCCCTGGTGGCGCCGTACCGGACCGCCCGGCCCACGGTGGTGCTCGCGCCCGCCGTCACCGGGCTGCTGCTCGGGCCGTTGGCCGCGACCGCCCTCGGGGTCGGCTTCGTGGCCGCCCACAAACCCGGCGACGGGCGGCTGCCGGCCGGGCCGCTCACCTGGGCACAGAGCCCACCCGACTACCGGGGCCGACGGGTCGACCTCGCCGTCCGGGAGCGGCACCTCGGCCCCGACGACCGGGTGCTGGTGGTGGACGACTGGGTGCGGACCGGCGCGCAGCTACGCGCCATCTACGACATCTGCGCCGCCCGGGGCGCCGAGGTGCTGGGCACCGCCGTGGTGGCCGTGGACTGCCCGCCCGACGTCGCGGCCGACCTTCGGATCACCGGCCTGATCGACGCCGCGAATCTGCCCACTTGACCTGAAGCAAGGTTCAACACCGACGATCGGTTGATGAGTCACGGAGTTCTCGACGAGGCGTACGAGCGGCTGCACCGCACCGGCCCCGAATACCAGGGCTGGCTCTCCAACCACGGGCCGATGGCCGTCGAGGCACTGGTCCGCCACGGACACCCACACCGGGTGCACCGCTGGCTCGACGACTACCTCGGCCGCCTCGACGAGCTGCCCCGAGGGCTGCACCCGATCGACGACTGGCGGTCAGCGCTGGGCGACCCGAAGCGCGCCGGCGACTGGTTGGCCTACTTCGACCGACAACTGCGCGAACACCCGTGGCGTGCGGTGCTCGGCACCTGGTGGCCCCGGCTGCTGCCAGGCATCGCCGCCGGTGCCACGCACGGGGTGATCCGGGTCGGGCACGCCGTACGCGCGCTCGACCAGGGCGACGAGAACCGGCAGCGGCTCGCCGAGTTGGGCCAGGCCCTCGGCTACTGGGCGGCCCGCTGGCAGCCGATCCCCGGCGCCGACCAACTGCTCGCCGGCGAGCCGGAAGAGCCGGGCACCGACGACATCGACGTGGCGACCGCGCTGGCCGGGCTGCCCCGGATCGACGACCAGACCGGGGGCGTCCGGGATCGGCTGGACCAGCTGCCGGGCGTACCCCGATGGGAGCCGGCGCTCGCGAGGCTGCGCCCCGTGCGGAGCCCGGCCGACGCGGAGCGTGGGCTCACCACGCTGGTGCACCGGGCCGGCCTGGACTACCTGCGCTTCGGGCACGCCGCGCCGGTCATGCTCGTGCACGCGGTCACCGCGCCGACCGCCGTGCTGCGTACCCTGCCGGCACTGGACCGGGGCCTGTGGGCGCCGAGCCTCACCGCGGCCTGGGCCGCGACGGCGGCCATGACCTCCGTGTACGCCCCAGCCGACGGCATCGCGCCACCGATCGTGACCCCGGCCACCCCGTCAGAGGTCTTCGCCCGGGCGGCCCGGCACGGCGACGAACACGTGGTCAAGCTGGCCGACGCGATCCTCGACGCGTACGCGGCCAGTGGTGACGAGCAGCTCCTCAGCGCACCCGGCTACGCGGGCCAGCTGATCTGAGCGGGGCGACGCGTATTACGGCGGCGACCCGCGCGGTGCTGGCCTAGCCTCGGCAGGATGTGGCCTCGGATCGGTGAACTGCGCACCCTCGCCCTCGGCACCCCCGGCGAGCTGCGGACAACCCTCAACACCCTGGTGCTGGCCGGTGTGAAGACCGCGACGGCCGGCCGGCACGCCGAGTACGCGGAAGAGGGCGAGGAGTTGGAGCACGTCGGCGAACGCCTGGCCCTGGTCGACGACGACAACGCCCTGGCCGGCGTCGTGGAGATCACCGGAGTCGAGATGGTCCCCTTCGCCGACGTGCCCTGGGACTTCGCCCACGCCGAAGGCGAGGGTGACCGCTCGATCGAGGAGTGGCGGGCTGGGCACTCGGCCTACTGGGCGCGGCTCGGCACGCCGGTCGACGGCGACACCCCCATCGTCTGCCTCCGCTTCCGGCTGGTCTCCGGCGGCGAGGGTGGGGTGGCCAGCGGCGACCTCGGCACCTGACCCGGCCGTCCCAGCCCGGCGGGCGCGGCTGCCCTCAGCCGCGTAGTTGGGGCAGCAGCCGCGTCGCCACGTCCACCAGGATGGCCTCGTCACCGGCGTACCAGCTGCTGGCGCGCGGCCAGTGCGTCACCACGTCGGTGAAACCCAACTCGGCGGCCCGGCCGACCTGATCGGCGAAGAACTGTGCGCTGCTGAGCGAGAAGACCGGCGCCGCGTCCAGCGAGAGGTAGCGGTCCAGGCTGGCCGGATCCCGGCCGGCCTCGTCCAACGTCCGGTCCATCCGCGCGGACAGCGCCGACACGCTGGCCCACCAATCCGCCAGGTCGTTGTCGTCACCGGTGCCGGTGGTCACCCACCCCTGCCCGAAGCGGGCCACCAACCGCATCGACCGTGGCCCGTTGGCGGCCACCACGAACGGCACCCGGGGCTGCTGCACACAGCCGGGGTTGTTGCGGGCGTCCACCGCGGCGAACCAGTCACCCCGCCACGTGGTGCCGTCCTCCCGCAGGATCAGATCCAACAACTCGGTGAACTCGGCGAACCGGTCGACCCGCTGACGCGGTGGCAGCGTCTCGCCGCCCAGCACCGCCGAGTCGAAGCCGATGCCGCCCGCGCCCAGGCCGAGCAGCAACCGGCCGGCGGAGACGTCGTCCACCGTGGTGATCTGCCGGGCGAACGCGGCCGGGTGCCGGAAGTTCGGCGACGCCACGAGGGTGCCCAGCCGAATCCGCGAGGTCACCGTGGCGGCGGCCGTCAACGTGGACATCGAGTCGAACCACGGGCCGTCGACCAGGTCACGCCAACCCAGGTGGTCGTACGTCCAGGCGTGGTCGAAGCCCCACTCGTCGACCTGCCGCCAGCGACGCTGCGACTCCGCCCACCGCTGGTCCGGCAGAATCACGATGCCAATCCGCATGATCGCCAGCCTAGCCGGGGACACCACCGGGGCCAGGCTCTCGCTAGGGTTCCGCTGTGGACCTACAGGCGCAGCGGGTCGGCACCGTGCGAGCGTTCGGCACCGTGTCGCTGGTGGCCGGCTTCATGACCGCACTAGTCACCATGGCGTCCGACTACGGCAGGCTCGAGCCACACATCCTGGCCGCGTTCCTGGTCCTGACCGGTCTCGGTCTGCGGGTCGAGGCGGCGATCGCCGACCGAAAGTCGTAGACCCACCGCTGCCGCCGGGGTGTGGCGGCTGAACCCGGAGGTGACACGGGTCACACTCATCTGCGGTAGGGACATCCGGTTCGGCTCCGATCCCTCAGGGAGCGGCACCCGGCCGGGTGCCGCCCGAGGAGAGGACCAGCGCGATGACGAAGGTGACCGCACAGCTGTCGGTGTCGTTGGACGGTTTCTACGCCGGCCCACGGTTCGACGGAAGCGGCGACTGGATGGACTCGGCGGAGAGCGCCAAGTTCTTCCGGGTAACCCGGTGGGCAACCGAAGCGGCGGCCTGGCGCGAACGGCAGGGCTTCGCCGGCGGAGAACAGGACACCAACTCCGAGGTGATCGCCGAGTCGTTCGGCGCGGCCGGCGCGTACGTGATGGGGCGCCGGATGGCCGACGGGGGTGAGATCCCCTGGGGTGAGGAACCGCCGTTCCGCGCACCGGTCTTCGTCGTCACCCACCGCCCCCGCCAGCGGCTGGTGAAGGGCGGCGGCACCAGCTTCACCTACGTCACCGATGGCGTGGCCAGCGCCGTCGAGCAGGCACGGGCCGTGGCCGGCGGCAAGGACGTCGCGGTGGCCGGGGGCGGCAGCCTGGTACGGGAGGTGCTCAAGGCTGGCCTGCTCGACGAGTTGGAGCTGCACGTCGTACCGGTCGTTTTCGGCACCGGCCTGCGGCTCTTCGACGCGGACCTCGACCTGGGCGACCGGGAGGGCGTCGAGCTGACCCCGACCCGGGTCCTTGCCACCCCGCAGGTGACCCACATCCGGTACGCGGTGCGCGGTCGCGCCCCACTCGTGCTCGACGACCGGGGCAGCGGCGGCGGCCCGACGGTGATCGCCAACTGAACCGCCGACCATCGCAGAAGAGGAGACCGACACCATGCCGCAACTGCTGCGGGTGCAGTGCTTCAACGTTTCGCGTGACGGGTTCGGTACCGGAGAGGGGCAGAGCCTGGAACGGCCCTTCGGCCACGCGGACCCCACCCCGCTGTTCTCCTGGCGTGCCGCCACCGCCAGCTTCGTGTACCGCACCGAACCGGGCGGCACACGCGGCCTGGACGACTACCTGACCCGCGACGCCGAGTGCAACATCGGCGCGGAGATCATGGGTCGCAACAAGTTCGGCCCCCAGCGTGGCCCCTGGGAGGACCACGAGTGGAAGGGGTGGTGGGGGGAGAACCCGCCGTTCCACACGCCGGTCTTCGTTCTCACCCACCACGAACGCCCGTCATTCACACTGGCCGACACCTCGTTCCACTTCCTCAACGCCAGCCCGGCCGAGGCGCTGGCCCGGGCGAAACAGGCAGCCGCCGGTCGGGACGTACGCCTCGGTGGTGGGGTCGCGACCATCCGCGAGTTCCTCGCGGCCGATCTGGTCGACACGATGCACATCGCCGTCGCGCCCGTCGACCTGCACCGGGGCGAGCGGTTGTGGGACAGCCCCGACGAACTGCTCGACCGCTTCCACCTCGAGTCGGTGCCCAGCCCCAGCGGAGTCACCCACCTCCTCTTCTGGAAACGATGACGCGCACTCAGAGCCGGGCCAACACCAGCAACCGGTTGCCGTCGGGGTCGGTGACCCGGGCGGAGCGCTCACCCCAGGGCTGGTCGACCGGCTCCTCGGTGACTGTCGCCCCACCGGTGCGCAGCGCGCCCACGGCCGCGTCGCAGTCGTCGGCGTAGACGCACAACTCCCAGCGGTGCGAGTCGGCCGGCCCGCCAGCCTCCGGGTTGGCGGCCAGGCCGAGCTCGCTGCTGCCCAGCCGCAGGGCGACGAACTCCGGGACACCCTCGTCCGGGAAGCGGTAGGTCAGCTCGAAGCCGACCACGTCCCGGTAGAACGCGATCAGTCGTGGCAGGTCAGGTGTCGTCACGATCGGAAAAGCTTCGGTGAACACAAACCACCTCCAAGCGGACCCTAGCCGGTGTCGAGGTCCAGCAGGAACCACCACCGTCGATCCCGAAATGAGATGCGCACCGGCTGGCACACCTGTTGGATCTCGACATGGAGCATGAGCTTGTTCGTCCTCGAAAGGCACGCCCGGGGGACCACCTGGCGATCCTCTCCCCGTCCTTCGCCGCGGCCGGCGCCTATCCGGCGATTCACGAGCAGGCGATGCGGCGGCTCGCCGACCTGACCGGCCTCATCCCGGTCGAATACCCCACCACCCGGCAGGTGGGCGCGAGCGCGGCAGCGCGGGCGGCGGACATCAACGCCGCCTTCGCGGACCCCCGGGTACGCGGCATTCTCGCCGTCATCGGAGGCGACGACCAGATCACGGTCATCCCCCACCTGGACGCCGACCTGGCCCGAGCCGACCCGAAGCCGTTCCTCGGCACGAGCGACAACACCAACCTGCACCACTGGCTCTGGGGCCTCGGCATCGCCAGCTTCTACGGCGGATCCTCGCAGGTGCACCTCGGCCCCGGGCCGGCCGTCGACGACATCCACGTCCGGTCGCTGCGGGCGGCGTTACTCAACGGTGAGCGGCTGGAGATCACCGACCCTGGTGAGTCCGAGGACATCGGCATCGACTGGGCAGACCCGCAGGCGTTGAAATCCTTCGGCGAACGCGAACCGACGGAACCGTGGAGCTGGTACGGGCCGTCGCGCGCGGTCACCGGCCGCACCTGGGGTGGCTGCCTGGAGGTCATCCAGTGGATCCTGACGGCCGGCCGGTTCCCGTTTCCCCCGGAGGTCCTGCAGGGCGGGGTCCTGATCATCGAGACGTCGGAAGAGCTTCTCCCCGCCCGTGAGGTCGGCCGGATCGTCCGATCACTTGGCGAACGCGGTCTCCTCAGCGCCGTCGACGCGGTCCTGGTCGCCCGTCCGCCGGTCTCCGACCACACCCGTCGGCCCCCGGCCGCGGATCGGGCGCGGCTACGTGAGCAGCAGCGGGACACGGTCGTCGACCTGGTGACCCATTACAACCCCGAGGCGGTCGTCTGCGTCGGCGTCCCGTTCGGCCACACCAAACCACAGTGGATCCTCCCTCACGGTGGCCCGGTCACCGTCGATGGCGTGGAACGTCGAATCTTCGCCGACTACCGATAGGAAGCCACAGGGTATGGAGCCGACACAGACGGCGCTCATCGTGCCGATACCCGAGGCCGAGGAGGCGGTCGGCCCGTTCCGGGCATCACTCGACCGGGCCGCCTCATGGGGCGTGCCAGCGCACGTGACAGTCCTCTACCCGTTCCTGCCTCCGCAGCAGATCGACGAGCAGGCCTTGGCCGTGCTGCGTGACACCATTGCCGGGATACCACGGTTCGGCGTCGCACTGACGCACGTCGACTGGTTCGGTAACGCCGTCCTCTGGCTCGCCCCGCAGCCAGATCGACCCTTCCGCGACCTCACCGGCGCAGTGTGGCAACGGTTTCCCGAGGCACCCCCGTACGCCGGGGCGCACAGTGATGTGGTGCCGCACCTGACCATCGGTCATGACGCCGACAAGCCCGTGCTGACCCACGCGGCGGAGACCGTCGCCGCGCACCTGCCGATCAACGCGGCCATCGACAGGGTCCGGCTCATCGCCGGAACGCCGGACGTCAGCCCGTGGCGCACCGTCTGTGAGTTCCCGTTGGGCGCCCACCCTTAGCGGCGGCTGGTACGGGGCCGCAAGCCATCTCGGCATGACGATAGAAAGGGCCGAGGTCTTCGCGGTCTTGTGCACCGCGGGCGTTGCCGGCGTGCTGGCCGGAACAACATCGAAGGCCCTGGCTGGGACTCTCGTCCTGGCCAGGGCCTTTCGCGTGGAGCGGGTGACGGGAATCGAACCCGCACTGTCAGCTTGGGAAGCTGATGTTCTGCCATTGAACTACACCCGCAAGCGGCACCACTGTACCCGAGTCGTCGAGCCCGTGCACCCAGGTACCCCCGCCGGCCGGAGGTGTCCGCATACCGCACAACCCGGGTTGGCCCGGGTTGATCGACTCGGCTTCCTGAAAGTCGGGGCGTCCGAACCGCCGCGATGCCGCGGTTTCACTGAAACCGAGTCGATCTTCTGGCGTTGGTCAGGCGGCCGTGCACTGGACGTCACGGCTGAGGCGGGTTGGGCGTGTCTGCGGGACGGCCAGGGGGGCGGCCACCGCCGACGGGGCGTTTGGGTCGAGCCAGACCCGAACGGCCGGCCGGCCCGGCGCGAGGCCCGGGACGCCCGCGATGTGCTGCTCACGGCGGGTGAGCATCGCCACGTCGATGGTGAACTCGAAGAGCCGCCAGTCGACCTGCGGCTCGGCGCGGGCGCTCTGCGCCAGTTGCGCCACCCGGATCGGATCGGTCACCGGACGGGCGTGCCCGGCCACGTACGCCTCGTCGTCGCTCTCCTCCGCGGGGAACGAGTGCATCGCGTAGCGGCCGTCACGTTCGAGGTCACGGCGCTTGGGCGAGTCGATGATGAAGCAGAACAGCCCCTCGGCGGTGATGACCGGGGAGACCGGATGGACGCGGGGCCCGCCGTCGGCGCGGACCGTGGCCAGATAGCCGAAGCCCGGCCCGTACTGCTGGAGGAGAACGCGGATCCCGTCGGCGAGTCGGGGCTCGTCGGCGGCGAATTCGGACCAGGAAGCCATGTGGGCAGTCTATCGAACAACTGTTCGAGCGGCGACCTCGACGCGCTGGTCACCGGCACCGAATCCGGCCACTTTTGGCAGCGCGGCTATGGTGGTCCGATGCTGCTCTCCGACCGCGACCTGGTCTCCGAGATCAAGGCCGGCACGCTGGGCCTGGAGCCGTTCGAGCCCACCCTGGTCCAACCGTCCAGCATCGACGTCCGGCTCGACCGGCTGTTCCGGGTCTTCAACAACCACCTCTACACCCACATCGATCCCGCCATGCAGCAGGATGACCTGACCTCGGTGGTCGAGGTCCCCGACGGCGAGCCGTTCGTGCTGCACCCGGGGGAGTTCGTGCTCGCCTCGACGCTGGAGGTCATCTCGCTGGGTGACCAGCTCGCCGGCCGACTGGAGGGCAAGAGCTCCCTGGGCCGGCTCGGGCTGCTCACGCACTCCACCGCCGGGTTCATCGACCCGGGCTTCTCCGGTCACGTGACGCTGGAACTCTCGAACGTGGCGAACCTGCCGATCACCCTGTGGCCGGGCATGAAAATCGGGCAGCTCTGCATCTTCCGGCTCTCCTCGCCGGCCGAGCACCCGTACGGCTCGGTGGTCTACGGCTCGCGCTACCAGGGCCAGCGGGGGCCGACCCCCAGTCGCGCCTGGCAGCACTGGCGCACCTGGCCAACCCGCTGAACCAACGACGACGAGGGCCCGCCGCGACGGATCGCGACGGGCCCTCCGGTCACCCGGGGGTCAGCCTGGGCGGCCGTAGCTGTGGATCGGGCCGTCGTCGACCTTCTTCATCTTGACCGGTTGACCGGCCTGCGAGGCGTGCACCACCCAGCCGCCGCCGACGTACATGCCGACGTGGTGGATGTCGCTGTAGTAGAAGACCAGGTCGCCGGGACGCAGGTCGCCCCTGCTGACGTTCTTCGTGACGCGGCTCTGCGCGGCGGCGTTGTGCGGCAGCGACACGCCGGCCTTCGCCCAGGCGGCCAGCATCAGCCCGGAGCAGTCGTACGAGTTCGGGCCGTCGGCGCCCCAGACGTAGGGCTTGCCGATCTGCGCGCAGGCGAACTTGACGGCGGTGCCCGCGGCTCCGCCGGGGTAACTACCCGGGCAGGGCGCCGGGCGCAGCGGGCCACCGCCACCGTTGCCGTACACCTTGAGGCGCAGCTTCTGCAGGCGGTCGATCTCTTCGTTGATCTGCTTCTTCTTCGCCGCCAGCTGAGCTTCGGTGCGGGTCAGCTGGGCCACCATCTCGTCCAGCGGGGCCTTCTGCGCGGCCAGCTGGTCGCGCAGGTCGCCGACCTCGCGTACGTCCTTCTGCTGGTTGTGCGCGAAGCGGTCGAGCATTTCGAGTTGGCCGACCACCTCGCTGGGCGACCGGCTGCCCAGCACCGCGTTGACGGTCGAGACGTTCTCACCCTTGTAGGCGCGGACGGCCAGCGCGCTCACCTTGTCCATCGCGGCGTCGACCTGGCGCTCCAGCGGGGTGATCCGGGCGGCCAGCGCGTCGGCCTGCTTGCGCTTCGCGGCGAGGTCGGTGCGGGTGGCGTTGTGCCGTTCGATGATCGGTTCGAGCTTGTTCCAGTCGGCGTCGATCTGGCGCTCGATCTCGGCGACGGACGGGTCGGCGTGGGCCGCCGTGGCACTGCCGGTCAGGACGACGGCGATGCCGGCCAGCGCGGCGAGTGCGGTGGTGAAGCGGGACCAGCGTGGGCGCGGCACGATCGACGACGGGCCGGCTGGTGCCGGCCGCTCGGACGACGGCCGCGGGGCATGGAGTGCCACCGGGGTTCCGTACTCCTTCTTCCTGACCGCCTACCGGGTTAGCTGACGGGTTCGGGCGGGAAGTCGGCGCCCTACCGCAGTGGCTGCGGATTCACCCCGAGGGACCTGGGTCCCCGGTTCGCTCGGAAACGACTCGGCGGTGTCGGTCCGTTACCGCCCGGGCTGGGCGGAGCTGCTGTCGGGCCGACGAATGACCAGAGTAGAGACGCTTGTTACCGATCCGCAACCCGTTCGGCCGTGACACTCCGTACCGATTGGAGGAGGTCACCGACCGTGTGTGAAGAATTCTTTCCGCACGCTTCGATAGATGGAAAGGTATTGACCTGACCTGCCGGGCGGCGCGATGGTGACCTGACCTCACTCCGCGAGAATCTAGGGGGTTCGATGCACCATCCAACCCTGTCGGTCGGCTGGCGCGCACTGCTCGCCGCCACCGTGGTCGCCGCCGCGACCACGGTGCCACTCTCCGCCGGCCCGGCCGCCGCCGCGCCAACCACCGACCGCCAGCAGCAGTACGCCGCCGCGGCGACCGAGTACGGCGTGCCGACCGTCGTGCTGCTCGGCGTCTCCTACCTGGAGTCGCGCTGGGACACCAACGCCGGCACACCCAGCACCAGTGGCGGCTACGGCCCGATGCACCTGACCGACGCGCGGCACGTGGCCGCCCTACCTGGGCGCGGTCACCACGACCCCGGTGCCGAGGACCCCCGCGGCGACGACTCCCGCCCCGCCCGGGTGCCCGCGCCCCGGCCGGTCGAGGCACCCGGGCCGTCCACCGCCGCGTTGCAGACAGTGGACGCCGCCGCCACGCTGACCGGCGTCGCCCCCGAGGCCCTACGCACCGACGCCGGCCTCAACATCCGAGGTGGGGCCGCGCTGCTCAGCGCGTACCAACGGGAGTTGGGTGCGCCGGTCGGCGCGGACACCGACCCGGCCGCCTGGTACGGCGCGGTGGCCCGCTACTCCGGCGCGGACAGCGCCGACGCCGCCGCGGCCTTCGCCGACGAGGTCTTCACCACCATCGGCGCGGGCCAGTCCCGGATGACCGACGACGGTCAGCGGATCACCCTGCCGGCCCGTGCGGTGCGGCCCGAGCGTTCCTGGTTGGACCGGCTGGGCCTGCGCCGGCTGGCCCGCCCGGACGGGGTCGAGTGCCCGCGCACCATCTCCTGCGAGTGGATCCCGGCCCCCTACGAGGCGTTCGGCGACGGCGACTACGGCAACCACGACCTCTCCGACCGACCCGCCCGGCAGAAGATCGAATACATCGTCATCCACGACACCGAGGCGAGTTGGGCGACGACCCTGCAACTCGTCCAGGATCCGACCTACGTCAGCTGGCACTACTCGCTGCGCTCGGTCGACGGGCACATCGCCCAGCACGTGAAGACCAAGGACGTCGGTTGGCACGCCGGCAACTGGTATGTCAACGCGAAGTCGATCGGGCTGGAACACGAGGGCTTCGCCGCGCAGGGCACCTGGTACACCGAGGCGATGTACCGGACGTCAGCGAAGCTGGTCCGGCACCTGGCGCTGCGGCTCGGCATCCCACTGGACCGTCAACACATCATCGGCCACGACAACGTGCCCGGCACCACCGCCTCGACAGTGCGGGGGATGCACTGGGATCCGGGGCCGTACTGGGACTGGACGCACTACTTCGACCTGCTGCACGCGCCTCGACTGGACACCGGCACCCCGGCCACCGGCCTGGTGCGGATCGACCCGGACTACGCCACCAACCAGCCGGCGTTCACCGGGTGCGTCACAGCGGGCGTGCCGTGCGCGCCGCGCGGATCCTCGGCGGTGGTGCTGCGCAGCGGGCCGTCCCCGGACGCGCCGCTGGTCAACGACATCGCGCTGCGCCCGGACGGCACCCCGAACACGATGGCAGTGTCGGACCACGGGGCCCGGGCATCCGCCGGGCAGACGTACGCGCTCGCCGGGCGGCAGGGCGACTGGACGGCCATCTGGTACCTCGGGCAACGGGCCTGGTTCCACAACCCGGCGTCCGCGCCGACCGCCAGCTGGACCGTCGGTGTCGTGGCCACGCCGAAACCCGGACGGGCCACCATCCCGGTGTACGGGCGGGCGTACCCGGAACAGGCGGCGTACCCGGACGGGGTGCCCTACCAGACGATCTCGCCCCTGCAGTACACCCTGGCCGCCGGGCAGCGGTACTCCGTGGGCGCGGTGCTGGCCGGCGAGTACTACCGGGCCAGCACGTTCGACGGCTCCTCGCCCGGTGACTGGACGGTGATTCGCGGCAAGAACCGCTACGCCCAGATCCAGTTCGGTCACCGGATCATGTACGTCGACCTCGCCGACGTGCAGCTGTTGCCGTCCCCGGTGGGCGCGCCTCGCTGAGAACCACGACGGCCCCCGGTCGGTGACCGGGGGCCGTCGTGTTGCGCGAGGTGGATCAGCCGGGTCTACGGAACCCGGCGACGGGCATGGTGTTGATGCTGGACACCTGCACCGGTTTGCCGGCACGGGGCGCGTGCACCATCCGGTTGTTGCCCAGATACAGCCCGACATGACTCAGGCCGGAGAAGAAGAAGACCAGGTCACCGGGGCGAGCGTCGGCACGCGCGATGGCCTTCCCCTCGTTCCACTGATCGCCGGTGTGGTGGGTGAGGTAGATCCCGGCCGCCTTGTACGCGTACTGGGTCAGCCCCGAGCAGTCGAACGAGTTCGGGCCGGTGGCACCCCAGACGTACGGCTTGCCGACCTTCCCGCAGGCGGTCTTGATCGCGGTGCGGGCCGCCGCGCTGACCACCCCGTTGATGGTCGGGCAGGCCGCGGTCACCACCGTGGTCTTGGGCATCGACGCCTCGAGCTGCTTGATGTCGGCGTCGATCTGCTTCTTCTTGGCGGCCAGCTCGTTCTGCTGCCGGGTTTGGGTGACGATCAGCGCGTCCAGCTTCTGCTTCTCGCCGTCGTACTTGGCCCGCACGGCCAGCACACCCTCGACCTCCTTCTGCTCCTGCGCGGCGAGCCGGTCGAGGATGGTGAGCTGCTCGGTGAGCGTGTCCGGCTTGGCGCTGACCAGCAGCGCTCCGATGTCGTGCGACGGACCCGAGATGTAGTAGCGGGAGGCGAGGTCGCCGACCCGGTTGAGCGCCAGCTCGCTCTGCAGCGCCAGCGGCTCGATCTTCTTCTGCAGGTCCGCCGACTTCTGCCGGTTGGACTTCAGCTGCGCCCGGACCTTGTTGTACTGCTCGATGGTGGGCTCCAACTGCTCCCACTTCTTGTCGATCTGCGCCTCGATCTCGTCGACCGTGGGCGCGGCATGTGCCGGCGCGGTCAACAGACCGGCGCCGACCGCCGCGGCGGCGACCAGGACCAAGACCCGGTGGGCGGCGCGGCGCAGGCCACCAGAGCGAGCAGACGCAAACAGGTCGTGACGATGAGGGGGCATGGTTGCCACCGGCACCGACTCCTTTGCAACCGACCGCCGGGCGCCTCGCGTGAGGGAAGGGCCGAGGCAGACGACCCACAGCGGTCGGTGCCCCACATTAGGGAAGCTCGGGGCGGTAATCAAGGCGAGCGCGGTAACCATCACTGTCGGGCAACCGCTTGCACACCAAGGGTACCGGCCCATCAACCAACGATAGCGGTCAATACATCGTCGAGAGTGACCACACCGAGAGGTCGACGCCCGTCGCTGACCAGCACCATGTGCCGCCGTTCCCGACGCATGGCCAGCAGCAGATCGGCCAGCGTACGCTCCGGCGGCACCACCGCCAGCGGCCGATAGACGTCGGCCGGAACCGGGGCCCGGCGACCCTGCCCGGCGTACCCGAGCACGTCCTTGACGTGCACAAAGCCGAGCACCCGACGGGTCGACCGCTGCACCACCGGAAACCGGGACCGGCCGGTCCGGGTCGCCAGCACCTCCAGCGACGCCGGCGAGACGTCCTCGGCCACCGTCACCACCGTCGACCACGGTTGCAGCGCGTCCGCCGCCGTCCGGGCGTGCAGGGCCAGCGCGCCGGTGATCCGGGCGTGCTGTTCCGCGTCGAGCAAACCCTCGGTCCGCGCCTGGGAGACCAACCCGGCCAATTCCTCGGCGGTGAACACCGTCTTGACCGCCTCGGACGCCTCGATCCGCCAGAACGCGAGCACCCGCCGGGCCGCCCATTTCATCGCGAGCAACAGCGGTTTGGTGGCCACACAGAACGCCAGCATCGCCGGGCCGAGCCAGAGGGCGGAGACCTCCGGACCAGCCAGCGTGATGTTCTTCGGCACCATTTCGCCGACGACCGTGTGCAGGAAGACCACCACGCCCAGGGCAAGCACGAACGCCACCGGGTGCACCGCCCGCTCCGGCAGCCCGGCCGCGTGGAACGGCGGCTCCAGCAGGTGCGCCAACGCCGGTTCGGCGATCGCGCCCAGACCCAACGAGCAGACCGTGATGCCGAGCTGAGCGCCAGCGATCATCAACGGAATCTGGTTCATCGCCGACAGCGCCCAGCGGGCCCGTTTCGACCCGGCGGCCAGCGGCTCGATCACCGTCCGGCGGGACGCGATGAGTGCGAACTCGCTGCCCACGAAGAACCCGTTGCCGAGCAACAGCAGCACGGTCACCAGCAGCTCAGTCATCGTCGTCCGGATCCGCCGGGCGCACCACCCGGACCTGCTCGATCCGGTGCCGCTCCACCTCCACCACTGTGAACTCCCAGCCGTCCGCCTCGACCGTCTCGCCGGCGAGCGGGATGTGCCCGAGCCGGGCCATCAGGAACCCGGCCAGCGTCTCGTACGGCCCCTCGGGGAGCCGGAACCCGGTCTGCTCGGCCACCTCGTCGGAGCGCAGCACCCCGTCGACCAGCACGGTGCGCTCACCGCCCGGCACGGTCAGCTCGACCGACGCGTCGTCGTCCACGCTCGCCGGGTCGAACTCGTCGGCGATCTCCCCGACCAACTCCTCGACGAGGTCCTCGACGGTCACCACGCCGTCCGTGCCGCCGTACTCGTCGACCACGATGGCCAGGTCGGCCCCGGCCGCCTTGAGCGCTGCCAGCACACCGTCCAGGTTCAGGCTCTCCGGCACGTACACCGGCTCGCGGGCCACCGAGCCGACAGTCGTCGACGCCCGCTGGGCCAGCGGCACACCCAGCGCGTCGGGCACGCCGGCCACCCCGGTCACCAGGTCCAGGGTCTCCTCGTACACGGGGAACCGGGTCCGCCCGGTCCGCCGCGACTCCTCCAGCAGCTCGGCCACTGTGGCCGTGACGCGCAGCGCGACCACGTCCACGCGGGGGGTCATCGCCTCCGCCGCCCGTTTGTCACCGAAGCGGATGGTGCGACGCAGCAGCATCGCGGTGTCCGTGGGCAGCGCGCCGGCCCGCGCCGAAATGCCCGCCAGCAGGCCCAGCTCCTCGGGTGAGCGGGCGCTGGCCAACTCCTCCTGCGGCTCCACGCCGAGCGCCCGGACCAGTCGGTTCGCCGAGCCGTTCAGCCCTCGGATCACCCAGCCGAACGTCCGGGAGAAGGCGTGCATCGGGCCGGCCGTGGCCAGCGCCGCCGGCATGGGCCGGGCCAGCGCCGCGTTCTTCGGCACCAACTCGCCGAAGAGCATGGAGATCAGCGTGGCCAGGGCCAACGCGAGGAACGGGGTGAGCCGCTCGGTGTTGTGTCCGGCCAGCGGGCGCAGCAACGGGCCGAAGAGGCGGGCCAGGGCCGGCTCGGCCAGGTAGCCGGTGAGCAGCGCGGTGATGGTGATGCCGAGCTGCGCCCCGGAGAGCTGGAAGGAGAGCTCGCGCAGCGCCGCGCGTACCGTCAGGGCGGCCTCGTCGCCCGCGGCGGCCCGCCTGTCGATCTCCGCACGGTCGACCGTGACCAGGGCGAACTCGGCCGCGACGAAGAACGCGTTGCCCGCGGTCAGCGCTACGAAACCGACCAGGGGCAACAGCGTCGTCAAGAGTAGGCCGTCGATATTCAGAACCCAGGGGTACGCGTCTCAGCCGCCGATCGGAGCCGTCTCCTTGCCGCCCTGCGGCTGCTCGGGCTTGACCGAACGGAGCAGCACGCTCGCCACGTCGATCACCTCGACCTGCTCGCCGGCGCCCTTGCCGTTGACCCCGTCGTTGAGCATGGTCGAGCAGAACGGGCAGCCGACCGCGACCGTCTTCGCCCCGGTGGCCATGGCCTCCTCGACCCGGTCCACGTTGATCCGCTTACCGATCTTCTCTTCCATCCACATCCGGGCGCCGCCAGCGCCGCAGCAGAAGGAACGCTCGCTGTTGCGCGGCATCTCGGTCAGCTCACCCGCGATGGCGTCACCGAGGACCTCACGGGGGGCCGCGAAGATCCGGTTGTGTCGACCCAGGTAGCAGGGGTCGTGGTAGGTGACGCCCCCGTCGACCGGCTGCACCGGGGTGAGCTTGCCGGTGGCGACCAGGTGCGCGAGCAGTTGGGTGTGGTGGACCACCTCGAACTCGCCGCCGAGCTGGCCGTACTCGTTGCCCAGGGTGTTGAAGCAGTGCGGGCAGGTCGCGACGATCTTGCGCTTGGCCTTCTCCCGGCCCTCGAACGCCTCGTTCAGCGTCTCCACGTTCTGCTGGGCGAGCATCTGGAAGACGAACTCGTTACCGATCCGTCGCGCCGGGTCGCCGGAGCAGGTCTCGCCCTCGCCCAGGATCGCGAACTTCACGCCCGCCTCGTTGAGCAGCGTGGCCACCGCCCGGGTGGTCTTCTTGGCCCGGTCCTCGAACGCGCCGGCGCAGCCGACCCAGAACAGGTACTCGAAGTCGTCCACCTCGCCGACCCGGGGCACCTCGAAGTCCAGGCCCTTGGTCCAGTCTTCGCGGGTGTTCTGCGGGGCACCCCACGGGTTGCCCTTGTTCTCCAGGTTGCGCAGCATCACCCCGGCCTCGGAGGGGAAGCTGGACTCGATCAGCACCTGGTAGCGGCGCATGTCGACGATGTGGTCCACGTGCTCGATGTCCACCGGGCACTGCTCGACACAGGCACCGCAGGTGGTGCAGGACCAGAGCACGTCCGGGTCGATGACACCGCCCTCCTCGGCGGTGCCGATCAACGGCTTGTCGGCCTCGGCGAGGGCCAGCACGTCCAGGTGGGCAAGCTGCGCCTGGGTGGCCTTCTCCTCGCCGGTCAGGTCCTTCCCACCGCCGGCCAGCAGGTACGGCGCCTTCGCGTACGCGTGGTCGCGCAGGCTCAGCACGAGCAGCTTCGGCGACAAGGGCTTGCCGGTGTTCCAGGCCGGGCACTGCGACTGGCAGCGACCGCATTCGGTGCAGGTGCTGAAGTCGAGGAGGCCCTTCCAGCTGAACTGCTCGACGTGGGCGACGCCGAACTGGTCCTTCTCCGGGTCGGCCTCCTCGAAGTCGAGCGGCTTGCCCTGGCTCGTCATCGGGCGCAGCGCGCCGAGACCGGAACCGGCCGGCTTGGCGGGCTCCCGCTTGAAGAAGATGTTGGGGAACGCCAGGAAGCGGTGCCAGGCGACGCCCATGGTGACGTTCAGGGAGATGACGATCAGCCAGGTCATCGAGATGACGATCTTGATGAGCGCGACGACGCTCGCCCCGTCCGACCAGTCGGGCAGCACCGCGCCGACCGCGTGGCTGACCGGAGTGGCCCAGAGCGGGTACTCGAAGTGGTCGGTGGCGACCTTGAAGCCGCGGATCAGCAGGCCGAAGATCAGGACCAGCAGCACGATCCACTCGACGAAGTAGCCCTGCCACATGGTCGAACCGGTGAACCGGGACCGCCCGCCCGGCCGGGTCGGCCGGTTGCGCAACCGGATCACCATCAGCACCAGAATGCCGATCAGGCTCAGCACGGTGATGATCTCGGTGGCCAGGCCGAAGATCGTCCAGTGCCCGATGATCGGCAGCCCGCCGGTCGGGGTGACCACCTCGAAGTACGCCTCGAGCACCAGCAGCGACAGAACGACGAAGCCGACCATCACGAACCAGTGCGCGGCGCCCACCACGCCCCACTTGAGCATCCGGGTGTGGCCGGCCGTCTCCACCAGCATCGTCCTGGCGCGGGTGACCTTGTCGGAGAACCGCTCCGGCGCGGGTTGCCCGAGCCGGATGACTGCCACCATCTTCAGGACCGCACGCACCGCAAGCCACACCGCAACGGCGGTGATGGCGGCCGCGAGGATCGTGGTGACGATCTGGACGCTGCCCATCGAGTTGGCCTCCCCGGTCTGCTGCCTGATGACCTCGCTCTGCTCGGTCATGCAGTGCAGCCTACGCGAAGGTTACCCAGCAGTAACGTGAGTCATCTCGCAGTAGGCCGCGCTGCCTGCGCACACCATAGGGGGCCCCACCCGAACCTGCCGGGCAGGGGCTCGACGGGGTGACGTGAGACCGCCGACGACGGCCTGACAGATCAGCGCCAGCGGGAGAGCAACCCCAGCGAGGCAACCATCGCGCCGAACCCGACGGCGAGGTTCCAGTAACCCCACGCCATGACCGGGTACTCCTGCTCGGACAGGTAGTAGAGCACCAGCCAGCCGATCCCGACGACGATCAAGGCGACCGCGGTGATCGGCAACCACACCGGGCTAGGCTTGCGCGACGACGCCGTCGTCGTCGGACGGACGTCCGTCGGCGGGGTGTACACCTTCTTCTTACGGACCTGAGACTTGGGCACGGCGCTCTCCAGAGGGGTGACGACCTCGTCCGGCCTGACAACCGGGCGCGAGGGCGACGGTCCATGGCCAATAATGTTCGAGAGCTAGCGTAGTCCCGATCGGCCGCCCGGACCACGAATGGGGTCAGGCCGGTGCACGGAGTGACCGAAAGAGGCGGGACTGTTCGCATCACCGGCCCGGCCGGCACGGACCGATCCCCGACACGCGGAAGGAACGCTCGGTGGAGTACACATCCGGCGCAACCTCCTGGCAGAAGGTCCTCCGACGGGCCGCCGCCGGGCTGCTGCCCCGGCGACCGCGTCAACGCCGTCCGGGCTGGTCGATCGGGGTGCCCCTGATCGCCGCGGCGGCCGGGTTGCTCTTCACCACCACCGCGACCACCGCAGACGGCACCGCTCTCCGGGAGGACCGGCGACCCCAGCTCAACCAGCTCATCGAGGACCGGCGCGAGCAGGTGGCAGCCAGCGAACGCCGAGCCGCCACGCTGCGCGGCGAAGTCGAGCAACGGACCAACACACTGGCCGGCTCGGACGCCCCGATCAAGGAACAGCAGAATCGCGCCCAGGGCAGCCTCCAGAACGCCGGGTTCACCGCCCTGGGTGGGCCCGGGGTCACTGTCGAGCTGAACGACGCCCCACAGCTTGAGCAGACACAGTCGGACGCCACCAACGACGACCTGGTGGTGCATCAGGGAGACGTACAGGCGGTGGTCAACGCGCTCTGGGCCGGCGGAGCCGAGGCCATGTCAATCATGAACGTCCGCGTGCTCACCACCAGCGCGGTACGCTGCGTCGGTAACACCCTGCTACTTCACGGCCGGGTGTACTCCCCACCGTTCAAGATCGTAGCAATCGGCGATCCCGCTGCCCTCCAGCAGGCCCTCGCCAGCTCTCAGGGAGTCCGGTTGTTCAAGGACGCGGTCGACGACTACCAGCTCGGCTACAACGAGACAGTCTCCACGGTGCGAGTTCCCGCATTCGAGGATTCCACCGCCTTACGTTCGGCGACGGTGCCCAGATGAGCGGGCCGGACGAGCGTCGCGACGGGCGACACCGGGACCAGACCGACGAGCCGACCGCCTTCCTGCCCAAGCTCGACCGGCCCCAGCCGGCGCCCGACCGACCTGCCGGTAACCGGTCTCCTGCCGGCCGATCCCGGCGCGCCCGACCCTCGCGCGGCCGACCCCGGCGCTTCCGGGGCTCTGCTGACGGCCGGGCCGGGTGGCCGGGGCCCGCTGGAGCCCTGGCCGGACACTGTCAACTGGCAGCCGATCTCCACCGACCTGATCTGGGTGGAGTTGATCCGGCTGGCGGTGGTGGTCGCCATCGGGCTGGTGGTGACGGCGGTCGGCTGGGCCTTCAGCGGTTACTGGCTGTTCGGGCTCGCCGTCGCCGTCGTGCTGGTGCTCGGCGTGTGGCGGGCCGTCGCGATCGTCCGCGCGGTGCGGGCCTGGGGGTACGCCGAACGGGAGAACGACCTGCTGGTCCGGCACGGGCTGCTGGTCCGCCGGCTCTCCATCGTGCCGTATTCGCGGATGCAGTTCGTCGACGTGAGCGCCGGGCCGTTGGAGCGCGCCTTCGACCTGGCCACTGTGCAGTTGCACACCGCGGCGGCGGCCAGCGACGCCCGGGTGCCCGGGTTGCGGCCGGCGGAGGCGTCCCGGCTGCGCGATCGACTCACCGCGCTCGGCGAGGACCGGGCGGAGGGGCTGTGAGCACCCGCGCGGGCAACCGTCGAGCGCGCCGGGGGCCGCGCCGATGAGCGACAGGCCCGCCGAGCCGAGCACCGTGCCACCCACCGGTCCCACGCCCCCGGGGCCGGTGCTGCCCGCCGGCGCAACACCTGGTGGCCCGCCACCCGCCAGCGCGGCACCTGGCGGCCCGCCACCCGCTGGTGCGGCAGCGCCTGGGTCGACGCCGCCGGGGGCGCCCGCGCCGTGGCCGGCACCACCGGGCGGTGGCGAGGGCGAGCCCCGGCAGCGACTGCATCCCCTCAGCCCGGTTCTGCACGGTGCAAAGTCCCTGGTCGTGGTGATCGCCGGGCTGTCCTGGTCGACGCTGTCCCGGGTGGGCTTCGGCTGGTTCGCCGTCACGGTGGCGGTGTTGGCGCTCGGCGCGACAGTGCTGTCGGTGATCAGCTGGTACAACACCGGCTACCACGTGGTGGGTCGGGAGCTTCGGGTGTACGAAGGGCTGCTCTGGCGGCGTACCCGGGCCATCCCGTTGGAACGGTTGCAGGCCGTGGAGGTGGTCCGGCCGCTGCTCGCTCAGCTCACCGGCCTGGCCGAGCTGCGCCTGGAGGTGGTCGGCGGAGGCAAGACCGAGGCGCCATTGGCGTACCTCGGGGTGGCCGACGCGGCAGTGCTGCGTGAGCGTCTGCTGGCGCTGGCCGGGCGGGTGGCGCAGCTGCCCGCGCCCGGCGACGCGACGGCCCCGGTCGCCCCGGGTGCGACGGCGCCGCCGGCGGCCGTGCCGGGCCGGCCACTGCACGCGGTACGCAACCAGACCCTGCTGATCAGCCAACTGCTCACCCCGCAGGCGTTCCTGCTCCCGTTCGGTGTGGCCTTCGTCGTGGTGCAGTTCCTCACCGCCGGGTCATGGTCGTTCGTCGCGGTGGCGAGCACCCTGACCGCGATGGCGGGTGTACTGCTGCAACCGATCCGCCGGGTGCTCGACGACTGGAACTTCCGGCTGGCCCGCGACGGCGGCACGCTGCGGGTGCACAACGGCCTGTTGGAGACGCGGGCGCAGACCGTGCCGCTGGAACGGGTGCAGACCGTGCGGGCCACCTGGCCATTGCTGTGGCGGGTGAAGGGCTGGCTACGGCTACGGCTGGAGGTGGCCGGTTACTCCGTCGCGGAGGCCGACGACCGCAACCGGCCCGACCGGCTGCTGCCGGTCGGCGACCTGCCGACGGCGACGATGATCGTCGGCGAGGTGCTGCCCGGGGTACGCCTCGACGCGCTCCCGCTGAGCCCGCCACCGCTCCGGACCCGTTGGCTGCACCCGCTGGGCCGTGCCGCATTCGGCGCGGGGCTGTTCGAGCGGGTGTTCGCCACCCGGTCGGGGCGGCTCACCCGGCAGTTGGTGCTCGTGCCGTACGCCCGGATCCAGAGCGTGCGAGTGGTGCAGGGGCCCATTCAGCGCCGGCTGGGCCTGGCCTCCGTACACGCGGACACCGCTGGCGGCTCCGGCGCGACCGCCCAGGACCGCGACCTGGCAGAGGCCTGGGCCCTGGCAGCCGACCTGACCGCACGAGCCCACCAAGCCCGCACC
>NZ_QGSZ01000283.1 GCF_003857055.1 Micromonospora inaquosa
GGGGAGCCCGCCCACTCCGGGCGGTCAGGCTTGATCCCTGCGTGGACGGGCTCCCCGGAAACCCTGACTCCCACGGCCTCCGCCCGTCGGTCGCCCGACGGGCCGTCGTCGGTCACCGCCCGTCCGTCGCTCGCGGAACGCATCCGCTTCACAGCAGTCGAGTACGCCCACCGTCCCGAGAACCTGCCCGAAGAAATCAACTGGACCGCTGAGATCCCCGACGAGATCAACGGACTGTTGTTGGCTACCGAATGGCTGGACAACGTCCCGCTGGACGTCGCGGTACACAGCAAAGACGGCTGGCGATATGTGCTGGTCGATCCCGACAGCGGGCTGGAGACGATCGGCGAGCCGGTCACCCCCGACGACCTCGACTGGCTGTCCACCTGGTGGCCCGGCCTCACCAGCTCTTCGAGTGCAACCAGTGACCCGGATCCGGGGTTGACCTCGGCTGATGCGACAAGCGGAGGCGAGTCGGGTTTCCGGGCAGCCCGGTTGGCGCAGGGATCAAGCCTGACCGCCCGGAGCCGGCCGGGCTGCCCGGAAACCCCCAACGGTGACTACCTCCGAGCCGAGATCGGCCGAAGCAGAGATCAAGCCTGGGCGAACGCGGTCCGAAAGATCAGCCGAGGGCTGGCGGTAGCCGTCGACTACGGGCACCTGAGCGGCGACCGACCAGTGGACGGGACGTTGACCGGGTACCGGGGTGGGCGGCAGGTGCATCCGGTGCCGGACGGGTCGAGTGATGTGACCGCGCACGTGGCCATGGACTCGGTCGCCTCCGCTGGTGCGGCGGTCGCCCGGTGCGCGTACTCCCTGGTCTTGCAGCGGGAGGAGCTGCGGGCGCTCGGGGCCGACGGTGGGCGACCGCCGCTCAGCCTGGCCGGCACCGACCCGGTCGGCTACGTGCGGGCGTTGACCGCCGCGTCGGCGGTGGCCGAGCTGACCGACCCGGCCGGGCTCGGCGGGCACTGGTGGTTGCGGCAACCGGTCGGCATCCCGCTCGGGCCGGTCGTGGCACGATGACGGGCATGACCACCGACGCCGGGGCCCTCCGTGAACTGACCGTCGGCACCGGGGCCGGCCTGGTCGCCGGCACCGGTGATCAGCAGCTCGGCACCGACATGGTGCTGAACATCGGCCCGCAGCACCCCTCCACCCACGGGGTGTTGCGGTTGAAGCTGGTGCTCGACGGCGAACGGGTGGTCGCCTGCGAACCGATCGTCGGTTACATGCACCGGGGCGCCGAGAAGCTCTTCGAGGTGCGTGACTACCGGCAGATCATCGTGCTGGCCAACCGGCACGACTGGCTCTCGGCGTTCTCCAACGAGCTGGGTGTGGTGCTCGCCGTGGAACGCCTGATGGGCATGGAGGTGCCGGAGCGCGCCACCTGGCTGCGGATGGCCCTCGCGGAGCTGAACCGGGTGCTCAACCACCTGATGTTCCTCGGCTCGTACCCGTTGGAGATCGGGGCGATCACGCCGATCTTCTACGCCTTCCGGGAACGCGAAACCATCCAGGCGGTGATGGAGGAGGTCTCCGGCGGCCGGATCCACTACATGTTCAACCGGGTGGGTGGCCTCAAGGAGGAGGTGCCGTACGGGTGGACCGGGCGGGCCCGCGCGGCGATCGGCGAGGTACGCCGCCGGTTGCCCGACCTGGACCACCTGATCCGCCGCAACGACATCTTCCTGGCCCGTACCGTCGGCGTGGGCGTGCTGTCCGCCGCGGACGCCGCCGCGTTCGGTGCGTCCGGCCCGGTGGCCCGAGCCTCCGGGCTCGACCTGGACCTGCGCCGCGACGACCCCTACCTGGCCTACGACGAGCTGGACGTGCCGGTGGTCACCCGCACGGCCGGGGACTGCCACGCCCGTTTCGAGGTGCTGCTCGACCAGGTGTACGCGTCACTGGACCTCGCCGAGCAGTGCCTCGACCGGGTGGACCGGCTGACCGGGCCGATCAACACCCGGCTACCGAAGGTGCTCAAGGCGCCCGAGGGGCACACGTACGCCTGGACGGAGAACCCGCTCGGCATCAACGGCTACTACCTGGTGTCCCGGGGCGAGAAGACGCCGTGGCGGTTGAAGCTACGCACCGCCTCGTACGCGAATGTGCAGGCGTTGGCCACCCTGCTCCCCGGCTGCCTGGTCCCGGATCTGATCGCGATCCTCGGCTCGATGTTCTTCGTGGTCGGCGACATCGACAAGTGACCCGGGCCGGCTGACCGTCACCGCCAGCGGTCGGCGGGTCGCGCGCCGCCGGCACGCGGTGCGTCGTCCTGGGGCGGGTAGCCGTAGCGTTCGTCGACCCGCCGCCGGCCGGTCCGTTCCGCCACGGGTTCCGCCTGGTGGCCGCGTTGGCGCGGTGGTCGCCACTCGTCCGGCACCGGCACACCGCCCGCCGGCAGCGCGGGCCTGCCCGGCTCGGCCCTCCAGCCACCGTCACGGTCGTGGCGGCGGGCCGGCTCGTCCCTGGGGTACGACTCCCGCTCCTCGTAGCGGCGCGGCTCCTCATACCCGCCGGCGTCCTCGTAGCGGCGCGGCTCCTCGTACCCGCCGGCGTCCTCGTGGCGGCGCGGCTCCTCGTGGCGGACGGCGGCCCAGCGGTCGGCCATCCGGTACTCGGTGCCGGTGGCGTCGGCGTGCACCTCGGCCCGGCGTTCGCCGACCCGCAACTCGCGACCGTTCTCGTCGTCGCGGACGGCGGCCCACCGGTCACCGGCCCGCAGCTGCGACCAGTACTCGCCGGTGTCGTCGGCCCGCAGCGGCGGCCCGGGCTGCGGCGCGGCTGCCACCCGGTCGCGCTGCTCCGACCAGCCCCGATCGTCCGGGCTGTCCCAGGCGCCCGCCGCCGGCCGCTCCGGGGTGCGATGCGACCGGGCAGCCGGGGTTGGCTCGTCGGGCTGGGCGTACGCGTCGCGCCGATCGGCCCACTCTGGTTCGTCGCGGCTACCCGTCCAGCCCGGCTCGTCGCCGTAGCCGGCTCTGGGGCGCTCGTCCGGCTCGCTCCGCGCCCGTCCGGCCGGGCGGGAGCGCTCGTCCGCCTCGCCGCCCCGGGTCCACTCCTGCGCGGGCGGGGTCCACTGGCCGGCGTATCCGTCGCCGTAGCGCCCGGCCGGCTCGGCCGCGCCCCCGTCCACCACTGTGTGCCGGGTGGTGACGTGCACGGTCTCGGTGTGTCGGACCACGCCACCCGGCCGGTGGGCCGGTTCGGGCCGGTCGTGCTCCCGGGGTCGGGCCGAACCGTACGCGGTGGCGGCCGGACGTTCCCCGCCGTACGTCCCGGCGGTGGCCGGCGGGACGGGGGCCGCCCGTGCGTACGCCGGCTCGTCGTCGTCCGGGTGCTCGGTGCGCCCCCGTCGGGGCGCGTCGTCGCGGCCCGACACCCGGGCGCGGCCGGCCGACGCGTCACCCGGGACCCGGCTGCGGGCCACCGGTGTGTCGTCCACCTGTGGTTCGACGGCAGCCACCCGCGCCCGCCCGGCGCCTGCCGGTTCGGCAGCGGGGGCGGCACCGGCGAGGGCGGCGCCGCTGGCGTCGAGCCGGCGGCGCACTGCGGCGATTGCCTCCTGGGCCCGTTGCGCCTGGTCGAGTGCCTGGTTGCCGCGCTGGGCGGCAGCCACGATCTCGCCGCGCAGCTCCCGACGCAGCTCCTCGATTTCGTCCAGCAGCTCGTCGGTCCGCGCCGAGTCGCCCTCGCCGTCGGGCCGCAACGCGATGGACAGACCGATCAACACCACCGCGAGAATGGCGAGCACCGCGGCGAAGCGCAGCGGACCGTTGCCGTCGGCCACCAGCAGGATCAGCGCGGCGACCGGGGCGAGAGCGACGCCGGCCCAGAAGAGCATGGTCAGCAGCGGTGGTCGACGCCGGGCGTCGGAGGTGGCCGGGGCTGGCATGGATGTGCAGCCTACCCACGATGCCCGTTGGAGGGAACGGGGTGCCCCGGGACGCGCGGACGCCCCCGCCCGGTCGGGGGCGGGGGCGTCCACAGCACGTGCGGGGAGGGCCTCAGCTGGTGGCGAAGGCGCCATCCGAGGAGAAGATCAGGCCCACGCTGATCGAACCGTCGCGCAGCCCGCTCTTGGTCAGCGGCCCGCCCTGGTCCAGCGAGGAGAACTTGCCGAACGACAGCCCGTACGTCTTCTCCAGGCCCGGCTTGCAGAACGGACGCTGCTCGCACTCCGGCGGGCCACCCAGCACTGTCGCGCTGCCGGAGCACTTCGCCGCCAGCTCGGAGAGGGTCCGCACGCCGTACTTGTCGGCGAAGGCCTGGGTCACCGCGAAGGCGTTCTGGTCCTGTGCGGCGGCCGGCGTGCCGAAGGTGATGCCGACCTTGTCGCCCTCGGCCTTGAGCGCGGTCACCGTGGTGTTGATGTCGGGCGACGAGATTGGCTGCGCGTTCGGGCCGTTGGCCTTGGTGTTGAGGAACTCGGTCATGGTCGCCGCGTACTCCGGGACGACCTGGATCTCGCCCTTCTCCAGAGCCGGCTCGTACAACTCGCGGTTGCCGATCTGCTGCACCTTGACCTGGTAGCCGGCGGCGGTGAGCGCGATCCGGTACAGCTCACCCAGAATCTGACTCTCGGCGAAGTTGCCGGCACCAACGGTGATGTCACCGCCCGACCCCTTGGCGATGCCCGCGGTGAGGTTGTTCGTGGTCGCGAACTCCTCGGCCGCCACCTTGGGGGTCTTGCGGTCCTCGTTCACCGCCTTGTTGAGTTGGATCAACTTCGGGGTGTCGAGCGCGGCGGAGACCTTGTCCAGTGCGGCGATCAGCTGCGGATTGGCCGCCTTGCTGTTGACCGCCGGAATGACGTTGTCGGAGTTCTGGAGCTTCTTGTCGTCCTGCAGAGCGATGAGCTGCTGACCGGCGACCGGGGCGCACCCGGCGCCGGAGGCGCTCGGCTGGGGTGCGTCGGTGCCGGACGAGCCGGCGTCACCGCAGCCGGTGAGGAGCGCTGCCCCGGCGACGGCGCTGACCGCCCCGATCGCCAGACGTGTACGTGCGCGCATGTGCCCGCCTTCCGTGTCCCGGCGCGGCCCGTCCCGGGCCGGCCGCGTGTCCGACGGGCGATCCTGACTGTCGGTCGCCCGCGAATGTCCACCCAACATGCTCCGCAACCGACCGACAACTTGGGATGGACTTCGTCACCCCATCGTCACCGAAAGGATGCGACCGGGTGGCCAGTTCGACGCGGGCCCCCCCGGACGGGTCAGGCGCTCCCGGTGGCGTCGGCGGCCCGGGGCCGTCCCAGGCGCTGCCGCCCGCGCCGCAGTGGTTTGGGGGTGACCAACCGTTCGACGCCACCGAGGACCACCTCGGCGAGCAGCGCGAGCCCGGCCACCAGCACACCACCAGCGACGATCTGCCCGCCGCCGGCCGCGATGCCGATACCGAAGCCGGTCCGGATGATCTGGCCCAGGCCGCCGCCGTTGACGAAGGACGCCAGCGCCGCGGTCGCGATCACCTGGACCGCCGCCGTCCGGAAGCCGGCCGCCAGATAGGGCACCGCCAGCGGCAACTCCACCCGGCGCAGCAACTGTGCGCCGGACAGACCCATCCCCCGGGCCGCGTCACGGGCTTCCGGGTCCACCTGCCGCACCCCGGTGTACGCGTTGGCCAGCAGCGGCGGCACGGCGAAGACCGCCAGTGCCACCACGACCGGCGTCTTCCCGAAACCGCTGGCGAAGACCACCGGCAGGATGGTCAGCAGGGCCAGAGTGGGGATGGCCAGGGTGGCGTTGGAGATCAGCACCACCAGGCCGCCACCTCGGCCGAGGTGCCCCAGCCAGAGCCCGAGCGGCCAGGCCACCAGGCAGCCGAGCGCCACCGCCAGGGCGGAGATCGTCAGGTGCTCGCCGAGCCGGTCCAGCATGCCGCCCGGGTTGGTCCAGTTCAGCGGGTCGTTGATCCAGGTGATCGCCTGCCCGATCGGGTTCGCCGCGACGGTCACCGCGCCCTCCGGGTGGACCACGGGGTCACCAGTCGGGCGACCAGGATGAGCAGCAGGTCGAGCACGACCGCGAGCGCCACGCAGAGCAGCGCGGCGGTCATGATCTCGGCCTTGTAGAGGTTGTTCTGGAATCCTGCGAAGATCAATTGCCCGAGCCCGCCGTGCCCGACCAGCACCCCGACCGTGACCAGCGCCACCGTCGACACCGTCGCCAGCCGTACGCCGGTCACGATGCCCGGCAGCGCCAGCGGCAGGTCGATCCGGAACAAGCGCCGCCACCGGCCGTAACCCATGCCCTCGGCGGCCTCCCGAACCTCCGGGGGCACCTGGTTGAGACCGGCCACCACGTTGCGCACGATCAACAGCAGCGCGTAGAGGACCAGCCCGACCAGCACCGTGGTCGCCCCGGTGCCCAGGTAGGGGGCGATGAACGCGAAGAGCGCCAACGACGGAATGGTGTAGACCACCCCGCTGACGGCGAGGATCGGGCCGGCGAGCGGACGGACCCAGTACGCCAGCACCGACAACGGCAGCGCGATCAGCACCGCGATCAACACAGCCCGCCCGGTGAGGGAGGCGTGTTCGCGCACCGCGGCGAGGATCGTGTCAGAGTTGTCCCGCACGTACTGCCAGGAGAACCAGGGGTTACCCGGGTCGGCCCGGTAGCTCAGGCGGAAGGACATACGTGGACGTTACCCCGGAGGCTGCCAGCGTGGCCCAATCCCCTCGCGCGGCGTCGATCTCCCTACAGGGCATCCAGAAGCGCTACCCGAACGGCACCGAAGCTGTCCGGGACCTCAGCCTGGATGTCCGGGCCGGCGAACTGGTGGTCCTGATCGGCCCGTCCGGCTGCGGCAAGTCGACGGTGCTGCGGATGATCAACCGCCTGATCGAACCGACCGCCGGCCGCATCACGCTCGGCGACGAGGACGTCACCGAGGTCGACCCGGTGCGACTACGCCGCCGAATCGGGTACGTGATCCAGAACGTCGGTCTCTTTCCACACCAGACGGTACGCGCCAACGTGGCCACCGTGCCCGGCCTGCTCCGCTGGCCCAAGGGTCAGACCCGGACCCGGGTCGACGAGCTGCTCGACCTGGTCGGGCTGGACCCGACCGAGTTCGGTGGCCGCTACCCGCACGAGCTCTCGGGTGGCCAGCGGCAGCGGGTCGGGGTGGCCCGCGCGCTCGCCGCCGACCCGGTGGTGCTGCTGATGGACGAGCCGTTCTCGGCCGTCGACCCGATCGTCCGAGCCCACCTCCAGGAGGAGTTCCTGCGCCTTCAGGCCGAGGTGCGTAAGACGATAGTGCTGGTCACCCACGACCTCGACGAGGCGGTCCGACTCGGTGACCGCATCGCGGTGCTCTCCGCAGGCGGGCACCTGGAGCAGTACGACACCCCGGCCGCGTTGCTCGGCGCACCCGCCACCGAGTTCGTACGCGAATTCGTCGGCGCCGACCGGGGCATCCGCCGGCTGGCGGTGACCCCACTCGACCGGGACGCGCTGGAGCCGGTACCCGAGGACGGCGCGACGGACCTGCCCACCGTCGCGGTGGACGGCTCCGCGTACGACGCGCTGGCGGTCCTGCTCACCTCGGGCCGGGACCGACTCCTCGTGACCGACGCCGGCCGACCGGTGGGTGCGCTCAGCCGACAGCGCCTCCTCGACCTCGGCCGCCCCACCAACTGACCCGAGCCCCCGACGGGTCAGGTGCGAGCGCCGCGCCGGGCCCGCTCGGGTCGGGTCAGGCGCGACCGCCGAGGCTGGCGATACCGATGATCCACCCGGTGAGGAAGCCGTAACCGGCACCGGTGCTGGCGTCCTGCAGTGCCCCCAGCAGTGACGGCGACGGGCCGAGCAGCGCCGCCAGCACGGCGGCCAGCCCACCGGCCAGCACGTAGGCGGCCCAGCCGGAGAAGAACTGGCTGACCGGGCCGGGCACCCGGGCGACCTGGGCGGCGGGCAACAGGTAGAGCAGGGCCACCGCCAGGACCACCAGCAGCACGGCCCGCAGGTCGGCGGCGAACAACCCACCGGCCTGCCCGTCCGCGTCGAGCCGCCAGGCCGGCCACGCGAGCAGGCGCGCGTAGAAGGCACCGGCCGACGCCGGGTCGGTCAAGGTGACGGCCCAACCGGTGTACGCCGGGCTGCCGCAGATGCCGACCAGCAGCAACACGGCCAGCGCGCCAGTGCCGGCGGCCGTGCCGTAGCGGCCGACCGGGCCGGAGCGGTGCATGAGCGACGCGATCCGCCCAGCCCCCGAACCGTTCGCTCGGGCGGACCTGGGCTGCCCCGAGCGGCTCAGTGCTTCATCAGGTAGTCGATGAAGGCGGCCCGCAGCAGCGGCGCCGACTCCTCGTAGCCGTGACCGGTCAGCTCCCGCCACAGCGCGTTGGCCTCGTCGATCGTCGGGCCGATCGAGTTCGGGGCACCGTCCAGCACGGTGGCCTCGTCCGCGTTCGGCAGGTGACGCAGCACCGACCAGTAGAACCCCACGTCCCGACGCTCCCGGGCCAGCGCGAACGCCCGCTCCCGCAGCTCCTCGGTGGACAACGCGTCAAGTTCCTCGAACGAGGCTCCGCCGGGGGTGGCGGCAGGTGTGTCGGTCATGTCGCCGAGCCTAACGGTCGAGATCAGCTCCGGCTCGGCGGACGCGACGTGGCTCACCGCCCGTCCGTGTCCCACCGCCGAGGGTCTTCCTCCCAGCGCGGATCCCGCCACGGGTCGGCGGGTTGGGGCGCGGCCTGGGTCGGCAGCGTGGGCGGCCAGTTGTCGACGGACTGCGGCTGCGGCATGGTCCAACCCGAGCTGATCGTGCCGTCGCTGGCCGGCTCAAGCTGCTCGGGGCTGCCCGGCCGGGGCCGCCCGAGCGTCTCGACCAGCCGGGTCGCCAGCAGCCCGACGCCGAGCGCGGCCCCGCCGACCGCCCAGTTGCTCAACGTCCAACCGCGCTCCGGCGCGTACACCTGGAAGACGGTGACCAGGCCGACCGCCAGCAGCGTGCCGAACACACCGCCCCGGCGGCCGTACGCGCTGGTGCCGGCGAGCAGTGCCACGCCGACCGCCAGCACCGTCCAGTCCAGCCCCGAGGTGGGCGCCACCGGCCCGGGGTCGTTCGCGGCGAGCAGCACGCCGGCGAGGGCCGCCAACACCGTGGAGACGACCAGCGCGAGGGCGGTCACCACGGCAGCCACCCCGCCCCGCCGGCGGGCCGGGTCGGTGATCGGTCGGTACCGGCCGACGAGCCGACGGATCGCCCGGATCGCGCCGAACAGCCCGCCGAGGGCGGCCAACGCGGCGAAGCCGGCGAAGAGGTACCCGGCACTGCCGCTGGGGTCGTAGTCGCCCTGCACCAGCACGGGCGCCGAACGGCGTTCGATGTACACCACCACGGCGGCGGCGCCGGCCAGGCTGGCGGCCCAGCCCGGCACGTGCAGCACCACCACGGCCAGCGCCAGCGCCAGCCCGCCCACCGCGGCGACCGCCACCGCCGGGCCGATCGACGCCGCCAGGCCCCGGTCACCCTGCTCGGCGTAGTGCAGGGCCGCCGCCACCGCGACCGGGCCGATGGCCAGGTTTGGTGCGGCCGTACGAAGACTGAGCCCGGCGGCCAGGGCGAGCAACCCCAGCCCGACCGCGTCGATCAGCAGCGTGCGCAGGTTGCCGTCGCGCACGGCGGCCGGATCCTCCTGCCAGAGCAGCCAGCTCACGGCCGCCAGCCCGGCCAGCAGCACCAGCTCCCACCCCAGGTGTACGCCGATCCGATCCCGGCCGGGCTCACCGTGGGTGGGGTCGTCGAAGACGTTCTCCAGGACGGCGGCCGGCACCCCCGACGAGGGTTCGGCCGACCGGTCCCGGCCCGCTTCTTCGTACCCCATGACGCCGCCTCCCCAGTGGCCGACCGTCCCCAGTCCGGCGCGCGGACAAGCCCTGGGCGGCCCTTGCTCTCTGATCGGTGGCACCGTACCCGCGCCCGCAGCCGGGCGTAACCCCCTGCTCAGCGCTGGCCGGGGCGGCTCTCCCGTGGGTCCTGCTCGCGCTCGTCGTCCGGGCGTTCCGGCACCCGGCAGGAGCGCTCCAGCCAGAGCGCGGCACCGACCAGGGCCAGCGAGGCGAGCAGGCCTCCACCGGCGGCCGGTCGATCGTCCAGGGCGGCCCGGGTGGTCTCCACGAAGAGCCAGCCGGTGAGCCCCGCGTAGAAGCCCGCGAAGATCGCCGCAGCCAGCGCCGACGCCTTGGCCAGCACCACGAAACGGGCAACCATCAGCGGGTTGACCGGATCCCGGCCGGGCTTGCGCTCGATCCGACCCCGGGTGTTGATCGCCGCGTACGCCTCCAGCACGGCGAGCCCGGCCAGCGTCACCACCGGCAGCCAGGGCAACCGGGGAATGCCGCTGTAGTAGAGGGTGCTGATCAGCAGCCAGGCCACCGCCGCCGCGGCCAGCCCGGCCACGACCAGGGTCGAGATCCGGGTGGGGCCCATCCGGGACCCGTCCGGGCCCGATCCGCGGGGTGGGGGCTTCGCCTGCGTCATGCCGGCCGGTTCCGCTCGGTCATGCCGTCGACTCTAACGCCAACTCCGGCCGGGGACGCAGTTCCAACGCCTCGTCGGCCGCGGGGCCGGTGGTCAGCAGGTCGGTCAGCCAGCCGTGACCGGGCAGCCGACCGTACGGCTGGATGTCGATCCACGGGCGCAGCACGAAGGCGCGCAGGTGCGCCCGGGGGTGCGGCAGGGTCAGCTCCGCGTCGTCGCTGAGCACCGGCTCGCCGTCGTCGCCCCAGACCGCGATCACGTCCACGTCAAGCGTGCGCGGCCCGAACCGCCGCTGCGGGTCACGGACCCGGCCGGCCGCGCGCTCCGCGTCGCGGGCCCGCTCCAGCCAGTCGCGGGCGGTGGCGCTCTCGTCCTGGGCGAGCACCACCGCGTTGAGGTACGCGGGCTGGTCGGCGTCGCCCCACGGTGGAGTCTCGTACACCCCGGAGAGGACGAGCACCGCGTCGCCGAGGGTGGCGACCGCCGTACGCAGGTGCTCCAGGCGGTCACCCAGGTTGCTGCCGAGCGAGAGGACCGCCCGGGTCACCGGGCACTCGTCCGGGTCATGGTGACGGCCACGTCGGTGAAGGTGTGCGGCACCGGAGCCTCCGGCTTGTGCACGGTGATCGTCGCGGCGTCGACCCGCTCGTCGGCCAGGCAGACCGCCAGGAGTCGATCCGCGAGGGTCTCGATCAGGTTGACCGGCTCGCCGGTCACCACGGCGACCAGGCGTTCGGCCAGCTCGCCGTAGTGCACGGTCGCGGTGACGTCGTCACTTGCGGCGGCCGGGGCGAGGTCCAGCTCCAGGACGGCGTCGATCACGAAGTCCTGCCCCTGTGCGCGCTCGAAGTCGTACACCCCGTGCCGGCCGTGCGCCCGCAGGCCGGTCAGGTGGATCCGGTCCGTCGTCATCGCCGTACCTCGTGTTCGTGATCGTGTCGCGCTCGCGCCGTGTCGCGCGACGGCGCGGCGAGGCGGGGTCTGCCGGTCGCGGCCCAGACGGCGAGCGCGTCGGAGGTGGCCTGCACGTCGTGCACGCGTACGCCCCAGGCGCCCGCGGCGACCGCCAGCACGCTGGTGGCCACGGTGGCCGCCTCCCGCTGGGCGGTCGGTCGCGGCGTGCCGTCCGACGCGGCGAGCAGGCCGCCGAGGTACGACTTGCGGCTGGCCCCGAAGAGCAGCGGGTAGCCGAGATCCAGCAGCTCCGGCAGGCGGGCGCTGAGTTCCCAGTTGTGCGCGGCCGTCTTGGCGAAGCCGAGACCGGGGTCGACGATCAGGCGATCGGCGGCCACCCCGGCGGCCAGCGCCGCGTCGATCCGTTGGGTCAGCTCGGCCCGGACGTCGACCACCACGTCGGTGTAGGTGGCCAGCTCGCGCATCGCACGGGAGTGGCCACGCCAGTGCATCAGCACCCACGGGCAGTGCGCGTCGCGGACCACGCGAGCCATGTCCGGGTCGGCCAGGCCGCCGGAGACGTCGTTGACCACCGCCGCGCCGGCGGCCAGAGCGGCCTCCGCCACCCGGGCGCGGCTGGTGTCGACGCTGACCGCCACGCCGGCGGCGGTCAGCTCACGGATGACCGGCAACACCCGTTCGACCTCGGTAGCGGCGTCGATCCGCTCGGCACCCGGACGGGTCGACTCGCCACCGATGTCGACCAGGTGCGCACCGGCGTCGCGCAGACGGACGCCGTGTCCGACGGCGGCGTCCAGGTCGGCGTACCGTCCGCCGTCGGAGAAGGAGTCCGGTGTGACGTTGAGGACGCCCATCACCACCGGGCCCGAAGCCCGCACCAGATCGGTCACGACTAGACGGTACCGGTCGTGGCAGCGGCGCCCAGCGACCCGGGTCCGCCCCGCACGAGCACCCCTGACGTGGTCTTTAGAACAGGTGTACGATCGGTCATCCGGGCAGCATCGGGCAGCCCCTTCGCGGCTTGTCGCAATCCGGGGCGGCCCGTACGCTTTGGAATTGGCCAGCATCGAGATGGCGAAGCTTGGAGGGAGGGCCGAAGCGGGGAAAATCCGCCCAAACCTCGCCACCCTCCGTGGTGAGTAACGAACACAGGGTCAAGAACGCCATGCCCTGTGGAGCACTTTTCCCGCCAGGCTTGCCTATTGCACCGCCGCGGCACCGCCGGCCGCGCTATGGGGAGGTTCCAGTGATCGCCTTCGAGCTCATGGAGACGGCGTCGTCCGGCGTCGCCCACGCGCTCTCCACCCTGGCGTCGGCTCCACTCGCGGAGCCGGCACCGAAGGGGATCGACACCAACAGTGTCGTCACCTTCTTCGCCAGCAAGATCGCGCCGATCCTGCTCGCCGTCCTGGGCGTCATCTTCATCGGCCGTGCCAGCCGAGGCGAGATCTCCAAGGTGCTGACCAGCTCCGCGATCGCCATCGTCGGGCTCGCCTTCATCGCCGGCGCGGCAACACTCTTCTTCGTCGGCGATTACCTGATCGACCTGATCTTCGAATAGGCGCGTTCACCAGATGCGGCTGCGCACCGACGACGACATCTACCGGGCCCGCCTGGTCTACCTCGGGCCGCCCGGTTACACCCTTCCGGTCCACCTGCCCTACGCCCAGTACGGGCTCTTCATGCTGCTGGTCCCCCTCTACATGTTCATCCACTGGCTGTTCACGTTGACGGTCGAGCTCTTCCCAGCCTGGGAGATCGCGCTCGCCATCGTGACCACGTCGTTCATCTTCCGGCACGTCGACCCCGATCGGCCGGCGCGGGTGGTCATCCGCACCGCGCTGACCGACTGGCGGCGCACCCGGGAGCCGGCGGTCGAGCAGCGCGATCCGCGCCTGGTCGGCAGCCGGATCAGGATTCGGGAGGAGCTGGCATGACCGGACGTACGGCGAACGGTCCGTCACCGGACACGGGTAAGGGTCTGCCGACAGTCGCCGAGGCGGGCGCATGAGCCGCTCCTCCACGCCGGGCTCCCCGGCCGGCCGCTCGGGCGCACCGGCCGGTCACCGTGCGCACTCATTCGACTACACGGAGGACGAGGACGAGGTCGCCCTCGACCCTGCGCTGGTGACGTCACCCGGCCACGGTGCCGTCGGCGTGTTCCAGGCACCCCGGCCGGTCCCCCGCCGGACACCACCGGCGGAGCCCACCGCTGTGTCGGCCGGCGAGAACGCCGACATCGACTCCCCCTTCCTGGACCTCTTCGGCGGCGGGGCACGACCCGGCACGCCCCGAGCCGTCACGGCCGGCCCGAGCACCCGCGAGCAGCCGGCGATCCCGCATCAGCCGCCACCCACCGCCAGCCCGACGCCAACCCGTGCGGCTCCCGAACTGGAGCCCCCGTGGACCCCCGCCGACCAGCCCGGCAGCGGCAGCCGACCCGTGGAGGCACGGCACGGAGGCGGCCACCCGGCCACCGAGTCCCGGGTGCCGCATCAGGCCGGCGATCGACGGCCGATGTTGCGCCCGCCAGACGAGCCCGACCCGTCCACCGGCCGTGGCCCATCGACGGCGGCCACCGGCCCGGCTGGCCGGACCGCCGGCACCCTGCCGAGCAACCGACCCACGCCCACCCCGACGGCTCAGGCACCCCGGCCCACCGCACCGGCCCAGCCGTCGGCCGGCAGCGCCGCCACGGATCGCCCAGCGCTGGAACGCACGGCGCGGCGGACCACCTCCACCGGGAAGGAGGTCGCCGCACCCCGACAACGCACGGTGAGCCGACCGGACCGACCGATCAAGCCGACCCGGGTACGGGCCCCAAAGATCAAATTCGGGGATCGGGATCCGTCGGTCGAGCTGGCCATCACCGAGATCGCCGGCCACCTGACCTTCACGCCGAACACCGTCACAGCCTGGTACTGGCTGCCCGAGGTTCGCTGGGCGTTCCGGCCGGACGCCGAACGCGAGGCGCTACTGTCGGCGATCTCCGAGCAGTACGCCGGCCTGGCCGGCTTCCGACTGCACCTGCGCCGCACCACCCGGCCGTTCCCCGCCGACGAGTGGGCCCGCACGATCGACACCCACACCTCGGCACCGCTGCCCGACGTACCCGGCACCACCGGCTGGGCCGATCACCTGGTCGCCGCCCAACGCCACCTGATGTCGGTCAACCACGCCGAAGGGCAGACCTACCTGGGGGTCACCTTCGCCCGCCGCTCCCTCGGCGACTCGCTCACCGAGCGGCTCCTGCGCACCTTCGGCCGGGGCACCGCCGATGGCGAACGACGCAAGCTGGGCCGCACCGTCGAGCAGTTCGACGAGGTGCTCGGTGCGTTCGGCATGCGCGGCCGGCGGGTCACCGCCCAGGAACTGGAATGGCTGCTCTACCGCTCGGTGGCACTGTGCATGTCGCCGCCGAGCACCCTCTCCCCCGTCACCGACGGGCGCTGGGAACGCGGCGACCTGCTCGCCATGACCGAGCAGGTGGAGCGCTACCGCACCCCGTACGGTTCCACCGTCAAGCTGGTCAATCGGATGACCGGCGAGGAGCGGCACGTGGCCGTACTCGCCGTCGGCCGGATGGAGCCGCTGGAGATCCCGGAACGCCACGAGCCCTGGCTGCACTTCCACGAGCGACTGCCCTGGCCGATGGAAATCTCCACCCGCGTCGACATCCTCGGCTCCGGCGACTCCTTCCGCAATCTCGAACACCGGCTGCGGATGATCCGCTCGCAACAGCTCGACTACGCCGAACACGGCATCGACGCGCCCCCGGAGCTGGAACGACTGGCCAAGCGCGCCCTGGTGATCGGCGACGAAATGACCACCGGTCTGCCTGTCGACTCGGCCCGTGCGCACGGCTGGCACCGGATCGCGGTCGGCGGCCGGACCAGGGAGGAATGCCTGGAACGGGCCCGCCGGCTCATCCAGCTCTACTCCCGGGAGCTACGCATCTCGTTGCAGCACCCCAAAAACCAGGACTGGCTGGCCCGCGAGTTCATCCCCGGCGAACCGATCGCCAACACCGGCTACGTCCGTCGCATGCCGGTGCCACTGCTCGCCGCCGCGCTCCCCCAGGCCGCATCGAACGTGGGCGACCGGCGGGGCGACCTCATCGGCCGGACCGCCGGCACCTGCCGCCGCCCCGTCTTCCTCGACCTGCACTTCCCCATGGAGGTCCGGGAACGCTCCGGGCTCGCGGTCTTCGTCGCCGAACCGGGCGGCGGCAAGTCGACACTCCTCGGTGCCCTGGGCTACCTGGCCGCCCGCCGGGGTGTCCAGGTGACCCTGCTCGACCCGTCCGGCCCGCTGGCCCGCCTCTGCGCGATGCCCGAGCTGCGGCCGTACTCCCGGGTGTTGAACCTGACCGGCTCGGAGCACGGCACCCTGGCGCCCTACTCGCTCATCCCGACGCCGCTGCGCTCCGAGTTCGGCAGCGGGGCCGCCGGTGACCGGGAGTTCGAGATCGCGGTCTCCAACGCCCGAGCCGAGCGGCGGATGCTGGTCCAGGACATCTGCATGATGCTCGTCCCACCGCAGGTGGCCAGGGAGGCGTCGACCGCCACCCTGTTCCGGCACGCCGTCCGCCAGGTCCCCGCCGAGGAAACCTCCACCCTGGACGACGTGGTGAGCTGCCTCGGCCGACTCGACGACGACGCCGGCAAGGAACTGGCCAACCTCCTGCTGGACACCGCCGAGATGCCGTTGGCCATGCTCTTCTTCGGCCGACCGCCGGAAGGGCTGCTCGGTGCCGACGCGGCACTCACCGTGATCACCATGGCCGGGCTACGGTTGCCCGACCTCAAGATCGAACGGGAGTACTGGTCAGCCGAGGAAGCCCTGGCCCTGCCGATGCTGCACACCGCGCACCGGCTCGCCGTCCGCCGCTGCTACGGCGGCTCGATGTCGTCCCGCAAGCTCGTCGGCCTCGACGAGGCGCACTTCATGGAGGGCTGGCGTTCCGGGCGCTCCTTCCTGGTCCGGCTAGCCCGGGACTCCCGCAAGTGGAACCTGGCCGCGCTGGTCGCCTCGCAGAACCCCCGCGACATCCTCGGGCTCGACGTGCAGAACCTCGTCTCCACCGTCTTCGTCGGCCGCATCGCCGAGGACGCCGAGATCGCCTCCGAAGCCCTGCGGCTGCTGCGGGTGCCGGTCAACGACGGGTACGAGGCCACGCTCGCCTCGCTCTCCGCCGCCGATGCCAACTCGGCCTCCCGCCTCGGCTTCCGGGAGTTCGTGATGCGCGACGTGGACGGCCGGGTCCAGAAGGTCCGAGTCGACGTCTCGTACGTCGAAGGGCTGCTGGACCACCTCGACACGACGCCCGCCGCAATCGCCGCTGCGGCCGGAGTGCTGCCGAGCATCCCCCTGCCGGATCTGGAGGCGTGACATGGCTAGGGCCTGGGTCAAGGTCCTCGGTCGAGCCGAGGCGCAGGGCCGTGACCCAGGCCCTGGGGTCTGGACCAGGATCACGTCGTTCCTGCTCGCCCTCGGCGTACTGGCCGGGGTCAGCCTCACCTGGCCGCTGATCGGCGCGGAGGCCGCAGCCGCCGCACCGCCAGCCGCCCAGGCCCGAGCCGACCTCTGCACGACCGCCGAATGGCAAGCCGACTTCCGCGCCTGCGTACTGAAGCTGAAGCAGGTCAGCAAGGCAGAAATTGACTGCCTTAAGCCACCTGTACCGTCCGCCCCGGATTCGGGCCTGGCTGGTTGGTTCGCTTCCCGCCCGGATTCGTCAAAACTGCCCGGGCCGAAGGGCATCTACAGCGACTACGGCTACGGCGGATACAGCTTCAACACCTACAACGTGGAGGGTGGCTGCGCCTCCACCATTCTCCATCCTGACTACAAGTTCACCACCACCGTCGCCAACGGAGAGCTCATGATCGCCACAGCGGTCGTGGGCGCCTCGAACGCACTGCGGGAACGAGCCTGGGATCCGCGCTCGATGTGGGATTGGGCCGACCCACTGGTGGAGAAGGCCACCAAAGCCGTCTACCAAAAGGTGTTCAGCGTCTTCGGGATCGTCACGCTCTGCGTGGTAGGTCTCTACCTGCTCTGGCGCTCCCGCCAGTCGGACATGAGCAATGCGATGACGACGGCAGGGTGGGCGTTACTGGTGATGGTGGCGGTCACCGCGCTGGCCGCTTGGCCGGTCAAGTCGGCGAACATCGCCGACGGCACCCTGATCACCTCCCTCGGCGTTGTGCACGACGCTTTAGGTCCGGCATCGAAAGACATCCCGACCGACAAGTGCGTGCTTCCCAATCCGGACGCCTGCGTCGACAAGCGGCCACCGGCCGTCCGTGCCAGCGATACCGCCACCGAATCGATGCTCTACCGCAACTGGCTGCGTGGTGTGCTTGGCTCTGCAGACAGCGAGACTGCTAAAAAATACGGCCGGGCACTCTACGACGCCAAGTCGCTGAGCTGGGGTGAGGCGGAATCAGTCCGCTCCAATCCCACCACTCGTGATGTAGTGATCGGAGCCAAGCAGCAGCAGTGGATGACAGTTGCGGAGCAGATCAAATCCGAGGACCCGGAGGCGTACGAGTTTCTGACGGGCACCCGAGACATGGACCGGATCGGTTCAGGGTTCATCGCGGTCCTCGCGGCAGTGCTCTTCGCGATGTTCGACCTCACCGCGTCGGTACTCGTGCTGCTCGGCTTCCTGATCTTCCGCTGGGCGGTGATCGCTGCCCCGATTCTCGGCACCATCGGCCTGCTCCGGCCAGCCAGCGCCGGTCTGCGGCGGTTGGCCAACGCGGTCGTTGCCGCGGTTTTCAACATTGCCATCTTCGGCACTGGGGCCGCGATCTATCTGTTCGCGGTTGATTTGATCATGAGCACACCCACCCTTCCGGGTTGGCTTCAGGTGGTGCTGGTGTGGCTCTGCGGGGTGGTCGGATGGCTGCTGCTGCGGCCGTACCGGCGGATCACCCAACTCGGCGGCAAGGACAGCAGCGAAGCGGTCAGCTCGGCCGGCTCCTGGCACCGCCGGTTCTTCCGGGACATGCGGACGGCCGCGCGGCTGGACGTCGCGGAGCCGGGCGGCACCGCCGAGCCGGTGGGCGGACGTCGACGATCACCCACCGCGGAGCAGACCCGGCTACGACCGGAGGCGCGGCGGGAGGACCCGGCCCCGGTGCCGACGGCTGCGGCCGAGAGCCGACGCGCAGACGCAGCGCGACCCGACGGTCGAGAGCGGCCCGACGAGGCGCCAGCGAAGGAGGGCAGCGGTCGGAGCCGCCCGGTCGCCCCGCAGCCCCGACGCCGACAGCCGGCGACCTGGACCGAGCCCGATGTACCGGATGAGAACCCGGCGTTCGTGGTGTACCGCCCGGGGTCCACCGATCGAGCACCGGATCGCACCGGACCTCGGGTGCGCTCAGAGGCGAGGTGACGGCATGCGACGGGCGTTGGAGTTCCTCTTCACCCGGGCACTGCGATCCCGGCTGGGCGTTGCGCTGGTGATCGGGGTGGTGGTCGTCGGCGTGCTCGGGGCGGCCCGGCTGATCGGCAACCCGGTCGATTCCGCGGACGGGTTGAGCAGCCGTCCGGATGGACCGATCATCACTGTGGACCCGACGGCCGGCGACGACGGTCTGCACAACAGCGCGGCTCCGCCGTCACCCGTGACGTCCCCCGGTGCCCGCACCCCCGAGCAGACCGCCGACCGATTCGCCGCAGCCTGGCTGGGACGCCCCGGAATGACCACCGAAGCCTGGCAGGCTGGCCTACGGCCACTCTCCACTCCGGCGCTGAGCGAGAAGTTGACCGGCGTCGAGCCCGAGAGTGTGCCCGCCGAGAAGGTCACCGGTCCGCCGACCATGCGGGAGCGGACCGAGACGTTCGTCGAGTTGCTGCTCCCCCTTGATGCCGGCCGGCTCCGGCTGGAGCTGGTCACCTCTGACGATGGTTGGCTGGTCGACGTTCTGGACTGGGAGCGGCCGTGAGCGACGTTGGTAGCCCCGAGACCCGCCGCCGGCCCCGACTCGGCCTGATCGCCGCATTGCTCACCGGGGTGCTGCTCCTGCTCTGCTGCGCGGGCGGCACCGCGGCGTTCTTCCTCACCGGGCTCGGCGGCGACGACGCCGAGAACGGCGACACCCTGGCAGGCATGGAGTGCGGACCGGTCCGAGCGGTGAACATAGCCGGCAAGCTGCCGCGGTTCGCCGAGTACGGCGACACCCAGGTCCGCAATGCCGCAATCATCATCAAGGTCGGCCAGGACATGGGCGTGCCGTCCCGAGGATGGGTGATCGCCCTCGCCACCGCGATGCAGGAGTCCGCCCTGCGCAACCTGGCGAACAGCGGGGTGGCCGAGTCCCTGGCCCTGCCGCACGAGGGCGTTGGCGCGGACCACGATTCGCTGGGCCTTTTCCAGCAGCGGCCCGGATGGGGCTCCGTCGCCGAGCGGTTGACCCCCGCGTACGCGGCCCGCAAGTTCTACGAGAAGCTCGTCAAGGTGGAGACCTGGCAACGCCGACCACTGACCATGGTCGCGCAACATGTGCAGGTCAGCGCATATCCGGACGCGTACGCCAAACACGAAGAGGTAGCCAGCCGGATCGTCGACGCGCTGGCCGGCGGCGCGGCCCGCACCGTCGAGATCAATGGCAAGGCGGTGTGCAACGCAGCCGAGCGCGGCCAGATCGCCGCCTCCGGCTGGACCGCTCCCATCCCCGGCGGAGTCGGCTCCGGTTTCCGCACCGCCAGCCGGCCCAGCCACAACGGAGTCGACATCGGCGCGGCCAAGGGCACCGAGATCCGGGCGGCAGCGGCCGGTCGGGTACTGGTCTCCACCTGCGACGAGGACTACCGCGGCCGACAAGACTGCAACGTGGACGGATTTCCCGGCAAGAAGGGCTGCGGCTGGTTCGTCGACCTGCTGCACGCCGGTGGCTACATAACCCGTTACTGCCACATGGTGGTTCAGCCCTTCGTCAAGAAGGATCAGACCGTCACGGCCGGCCAGGTGATCGGCAAGGTCGGCAGCAGTGGCAACTCCTCCGGCCCACACCTGCACTTCGAGGTGCACCTGCGCAACGACCGCAGCGCATCCGGCGCGGTGAATCCGGTCCCGTTCATGCGCCAGCGGGGCGCCCCGCTGCGCGCCGCGGAGTGAGGCCACCGCGGGTATGACCGGCCCATTGCCCGATCCGTTCGCCGACCAGCCCGACTGGGCACCGCAGCCACCCCGACCGCTGACCATCGTCCCCGCAACGGAGCGGGTCGAACTACGCGGGCGGCGGGTGCTGGTCGGGCTGCCGGGGTTGGGTTGGCGTGGTGACCTGCGCGCGGACGACCGGGTGGTGCAGAGCGCCCGGACCTACGTGCCGGTGATCCCCGAGCATGAGTGGTACCGGGCCGAAGCGGATCAGGTCGAGGTGTTCGCGCCGCTGGTGCCGGTGGAGCGGGTCTGGGTGGAGACAATCGGCAGCCGACCCGGTGCCGACGGCGCCCGAGACACGGGTATCCGGTTGGTCTCGCTGGACGGCCCGGCACATCGGGCCCCCACGCCGGTCTTCGAAGCCGACGCGGTCACCGGCCGACGGGTGGTGCACGTCGAGAACGGCCTGGAACACCGTGACCTTCGAGCGGTCACCGAGACCTACTCGGGCGCCGAAGGGGACATCTGCGTGCGAATCACGCCCGAGGTGGAGTGGTACCGCTGGGCCTGGCGCGGCCAGTCACCCACCACCCTGGAGGTTCCGGTTCACCTGCTTTGGATCGAGTAAGTCTGCTCAAGATCGCTCAGCCTTACACACCCGCCAGCCATCTTCATGCCGTGTCTCAAATCGCCAACGCTGCCGATCGCTCTGCGATATTCCGTCCACGAAGGCTGAAAGGATGAGATCGACTTCGACGTTGGCGGAGTCGCCCTGCCGCTGAACGGTAAAATTCTCCCAACTTGTCGAAATCTTCGTACTGAAGCGGCGTTCACGGGCTACGAGATCCTCCCGAAGGAGCCGCACGCCGTCGATATCCGCACCGCTCTGACAGACAAACTCGCTGGCTCTCGCGTCGTTCCGGTCCGCCAGAAATGACTGAATGTAATTAGCCACCACCACGTCCGGGGTGCTGCGGTCTGGGGCTGCGGCGCGGCTGTACCAGACGTAGGCGGTTGCGACCCCGCCAAGACAGAGCAGGGCGAGCACGCCAGCGACGACCGTGAGCACCGTCCGCATTCGGCGGCGGGGCGGCTGCGGTGCCGGTGTTGCCGGGGCGGGCGGCAGCTGCTCGGACGGTGTCCGCTGGGCCGGTACGCGGGAGACCTGGGAACCGGCGGGGGGCTGCACTGATTCCACCTCCTGAAGTTAACGGCTGGACGCTCCGGAGCCAATGCCTCAGATCCAGCGGATCGTGACGGACCCCTCCCCACCGGTGAGATCCGCGACAACACCGGCGCAGCGCCGAGGCACCTCCCGGAGGTGCGCCGGCGGCTGGGATACCGTCTCTGCTTGGGGAGGGGTTGCCAACCTCGGGTAGAGGGGGTGGACGCGGTGGCCGGTCCGAAGGCTCGCACGAACCGCGCCGCAGCCCTGCATCGTCGGGCGACGGCCGTCGCTACCGCGGCTGCCGGGATCCTGGACGAGACGCGGCCGGCTCCGGCTGATCAGCGCCGTCAGTACGAGGTGGCCGACCGGCTACGGTCGGCTGCGGCGTTGTTGGCTCCGGGTTGGTCGGGCGCGGCGCTGGATTCGCTGTCCGTGGACTCGCCGGCGGGTGATGGTCCGCCGCCGTTTGTTCGGGTGGGCACTGCGGCGCCGTTGGATGACGCCCGTTTTCCCGCCTTGGTGCCACTTGTCGGCACCGGTCATCTCAGCGTGGACGTTGACGCGCGGGAGCCACGGGTGGCGGGGTTGCTCCGGGCCGTACTCCTGCGGTTGTTGGGTGCGGCGCCGGCGGGTGCCTTGCTGATCCGGGCGGTGGATGCCACCGGGGCGGTGCTGACGCCGTTCGGCGCGCTCGCGGATGCTGGCCTGCTGCCGCCGCCGGCGGTGGATGTGGCGAGTCTGCGCGCGGTGCTGACCGAGGCCGAGCAGTGGGTTGCCCCGGGGGCGAGTGGGCGGCGCCGTCACGATCGGACGCTGTTGCTGGTGGTGGCCGCGTTGCCGGAGTCGACCGGCCCGAGCGATCTGGCGCGCATCGAGACGCTGGCGGAGCAGGGGCCGGCCGCGGGGTTGCACCTGGTGGTGGCGGGTTGGCCGCCCGCCGGCCCGTACTCGGCCCGGGCACCGCTGCCGTACACGACGTCGCTGGCGTTGCGTAATGCGTACGCGCTGCTCGGCGACCCGCCGGGGGCGTCGTTCGCCGGGCCGGGCGCCGACCCGCCGGGGGGTTTGAACTCGCCGGTGTTCGTCGAGTCGGACCCGCCGGCCGAGTTGGTCGATGCGGTCTGTCGGCGGCTCGCCGAGCAGGTGGAGGCGGGTTCCCGGTTGGCGTTGGGCGCCCTGCTGCCGCCGACGGGTGAGCGGCTGTGGGAGTCGGACTCGTCCGACGGGTTGACCACGACCGTCGGTGATGCCGGGGGCCGGCCGGTCCCGCTGGGTTTCACCGAGCTGACTCCGCACTGGTTGGTGAGTGGCCGGTCGGCGACGGCCCGTGCGGCGTTCCTGACCACCGCGCTGCTCGGCCTGGCCGCCCGGTACGGCCCGGATGACCTGGTGTTCTACCTGGCGGATCTCGGCGACGGCGAGTCCTTCGTGGAGTTTTTGCAGACCGAGCGGGACCGGTCGTGGGTTCCGCAGGTACGCGCGGCGGCGATGGCGGCGGACCGGGAGTACGTCCGGGACCTGCTCGAGGAGTTGACGGCCGAGGTCCAGCGCCGCACGGAGGCGGGTGCCCGGGCCGGTGGGCAACGCTTCGGGGAGCTGCGTCAGCATCAGCCGCTGCCGCGGATCGTCTGCGTGGTGGACAATGTGCCGTTGCTCTTCGCCGAGCGGGATCGGCTGGCCGCCGAGGTGGCCGCCCAGTTGGACGGGCTGGCCCGGGCCGGTCGGGCGTACGGCGTGCACCTGGTGTTGGCCGGCGCGGGCGAGTTGGGGTTGAGTGCGCGCGCCGATGCGGGTCATCGCGATTCGGTGCTCGGGCAGTTTCCGGTTCGGGTGGCGTTGCCGGGTGGCAGTCCGGTGTTGGAGCCGACGAACGATTCGGCGGCCGGTCTGCCGGTGGGCAGTGCGGTGGTGAACACGGCCGGTGGGCTCGGCGGCCCGCGGGGTGCGACCCGGGGGCACGAACGGTTGATCCGTCACCCGGATCCGCAGGATCATCCGGAGGTTGTGGAGAGGCTGCGGCACGAGTTGTGGGCGGCGCGTCCGGCCGGGTCGGTGCCGCCGGTGGTCTTCGCGGGTTACGCCCGGCCTCTGCTGGGCAACGATCCGCGTCACCGAGCGGCTCTGGCGGGGCAGGCGCATGGGCCAGCCGCGCTGCTGGGTCGTGCGGTGGACGTGGCCCGTTCGACGGTCGCGGTGCCGTTGGGGCCGGCGGCCGGGCGCAACCTCGCGGTGCTGGGCTCGGGCGCGACGGCGGGCGGGTTGTTGGCGACGGCGGCGCGGAGCACGTCGGCTCACCACCCGCCGGGTGGCGCCCGTTTCCTGGTGGCGGCACCGGATCCGGGCTCCCGGGCGCTGGCGGAGGCGTTGACGGCCGAGTTGGCGGCCCGACATTCGGCCGAATTGGTGGGTCTGCCGGCGCTTCTCGCGGATGCGGCCGACGACCTGCCGACGTACCTGGTGGTCTTCGGGCTGGACCGGCCGGGGCCTCGGGAGCTGCCGGTGGACCGGCTGCGGTCGCTCCTGCGGGATGGGCCTCCGGCGGGCCGACATCTGCTGGGCTGGTGGCGTGCGGTGCCGCCGTTCGCCGCGTTGTTCGAGCCGGCGGGCGAGGTCGACAAGCTGGCTGCGGTGGCCGTGCTGGATGTGCCGGTCGCGCAGCTCACAGCGGTTTTCGGTCGCCCGGTGGAGTGGCAGGTGCGCCCGGACCGGGCGGTGCTGTGGGACGGTCCGGACGAACGGGGCACCGTCCTGGTGCCGTTCGCCGACGAGGCCGGCTGATCGGTGGCGCGTGTGGAGGGGGTCGAGGTGAATTCGAACGCGACGGTGGTCGGGCCGGTGCGACAGCGGGCCGCTGCGGCGACCGGGGACGCCACGCCGCCGGCGGTCGAGCCCAGCACGGCCTGGGCGGGATACCTCGCGGCAGCCCGGCAGTTGGACGGGGTACGCCGTAGCGCGGCTGCCGCCGCCGGTGAGCAGGCCCGGTCGGCGGAGGCCGCCCGGGAGGAGTTGACGGTGGTCCGTACCGGGCTGGCGAGCCAGCAGGAACGGCTGCGCGACTTGGGCGTACCGGCGATCTCTCTGGTGCCGTCGCCGCCGGAGCTGACCGAGGCGGCCCGGTCGATGGCGGGTGGTCCGGCGGCCGTGCTGGCGGCGCTGCGGTCCGCGCGAGGTTGGGCTGAGGCGGCGGACGCGGCGCTGGCCGCACGCCGCCGGGTCCGGCCGGGGTCCTGGCCCGCGCGGGCGCGGAACCTTCTGGTGTACGGGCCGTTCGCGCTGCTGGTGCCGTTGATCCAGGTGGCGGTTCTGGCGGCGACGGGGGTGGGGCCGGCCACCGTGGCGGCGTTGATCTGCGGGCTGCCGATGCCGGCGGTCGCGTTCGTGGCCGGCTGGATCGGCGTCGGGCGGTTGTTCCGGGTCAGCCCCACTGAGCGGTTGGACCGTACGGCGCGGTTCGGCGCGTTGGTGTGTCTGGTGCCGGCGGTGCTGGCCACTGCTGGCCTGCTGCTGGCCCTGCTCGGTAGCTGACGGACCCCGCTGCGGGAACGCAGCGGCCGACCGTCCCGCAAGGGTGTCGGCCGGCCGTGGGGCGTCGGGAGGTCAGCGGGGGATGATCAGCGCCATCGCCTCGGCCCGCGACTTGGAGTCCGTTTGCAGGATGCCGCGTACGGCGGACGTGATGGTCTTAGCACCGGACTTCTGGATGCCGCGCATCGCCATGCACATGTGTTCGCATTCGAGCACGACGACGACGCCGCGTGGTGCCAGTTTGCTCATCAACAGGTCGGCGACCTGCGTGGTGAGCCGCTCCTGTACCTGCGGCCGACGGGCGAAGACTTCGACGAGTCGGGCCAGCTTGGACAGGCCGGTGATCCGCCCGTCGGGGCCTGGGATGTAGCCGATGTGCGCGCTGCCCCGGAAGGGCAGCAGGTGGTGCTCGCAGAGGCTCATCACGTCGATGTCCCGGACGATGACCAGCTCTTCGTGGTTGGCCTCGAACGTGGTGCTGAGCACCTGGGCCGGGTCGACCCGCAGACCGGCGAAGAGTTCGGCGTACGCGCGGGCGACCCGGGCCGGGGTCTGCTGGAGTCCGTCGCGGTCCGGGTCCTCGCCGACCGCGATGAGGATCTCGCGGACGGCCTTCTCGATCCGGCCGAGGTCGACAGTGTCCTCGACGGGGCGGCCGGTCAGCTTGCCGCTGATCAGCCGCGCGGCCACGTAGTCCAGGTCGTCGTCGGGTTCGGTCGCGGAGACGGCCAGCTCCCGGTGTGGGGAGCTGGCCGTCGGGTCGTTGCTCAGTGCGTGCCGTCCGAGTTGTTGGACGGCGCGACGCCGCCGACCGACGCCTGCGCGCCGTCGGCCTCGGCCTGCGCCTTGAGCTTGTCCTTCTCCGCAGGGGTGAGCACGGGCGGCTCGGTGGAGGGCTGACGCTTGCCGAAGCCGTTGTACGGCGCGAGCGGCGGGCGCTTGACCACCCGGGAACAGATGCGCGCCATGTCGGCCGTGGAGAGCGTTTCCTTCTCCATCAGCTCGAGCACGATGTTGTCCAGGACGTCCCGGTATTCCACCAGGATCTCCCAGGCCTCGTCGTGCGCCAGCTCGACCAGTGCCCGCATCTCGCCGTCGATCTCGGCGGCCACCGAGTCCGAGTAGTCCCGCTCGTGGCCCATGTTGCGGCCGAGGAACGGCTCGTCCCCGCTGGTGCCGTACTTGATCGCACCGAGCTTGGAGCTCATGCCGTACTGGGTGATCATCGCGCGGGCCAGTTGGGTGGCCTTCTCGATGTCGTTGCCGGCACCGGTGGTCGGCTCGTGGAACACCAGTTCCTCGGCGGCGCGACCGCCCAGCGCGTACGCCAGGGTGTCGATCATTTCGGCGCGGGTCTGGGTGTACTTGTCTTCGGTCGGGAGCACCAGGGTGTGGCCCAGCGAGCGACCACGGGACAGGATCGTCACCTTGTGCACCGGCGCGGCGTGCGGCAGCGCCCAGGCAACCAACGCGTGCCCACCCTCGTGGTACGCGGTGATCTTCTTTTCGTTGTCGCTCATCACCCGGGTACGTCGCTGCGGACCGGCGACCACCCGGTCGATCGACTCTTCCAGCGAGTCGTTGCTGATCGCGCGCTGGTCCTTACGAGCGGTGAGCAGGGCCGACTCGTTGATCACGTTGGCCAGGTCGGCACCGCTGAAGCCCGGGGTGCGCCGTGCCACCGCGTCGAGGTCGACGTCGGGGCTGAACGGCTTGCCCTTGGCGTGCACCCGCAGGATGGCCTTGCGGCCCTCCATGTCCGGGGCGTCCACCGGGATCTGCCGGTCGAACCGGCCCGGACGCAGCAGCGCCGGGTCGAGGATGTCCGGCCGGTTGGTGGCCGCGATCAGGATGACCCCGCCCTTGGTGTCGAAGCCGTCCATCTCGACGAGCAGCTGGTTGAGCGTCTGCTCACGCTCGTCGTGACCGCCGCCCATGCCGGCGCCACGGTGCCGGCCGACGGCGTCGATCTCGTCGACGAAGACGATCGCCGGGGCGTTCGTCTTGGCCTGCTCGAACAGGTCACGGACCCGGCTGGCGCCGACACCGACAAACATCTCGACGAAGTCGGAGCCGGAGATGGAGTAGAACGGCACCCCGGCCTCGCCTGCGACCGCGCGGGCCAGCAGCGTCTTGCCGGTGCCGGGCGGGCCGAACAGCAGCACGCCCTTCGGGATCTTGGCGCCCAGAGCCTGGTACTTCGCCGGGTTCTGCAGGAAGTCCTTGATCTCGTAAAGCTCTTCGACGGCCTCCTCGGCACCCGCGACGTCCGCGAAGGTCGTCTTCGGAGTGTCCTTGGTGATCATCTTGGCCTTGGACTTGCCGAAGTTGAGCACCCGGGAGCCGCCGCCCTGCATCTGCGACATGAAGAACAGCAGCAGGAGGACGAGTAGCGCGATCGGCAGCAGGTTGACGAGCAGGCTCACCCAGATGCTGTCCGAGGAGACCTTGGCGTCGGCCGGGCCGGTGACCCGGTTGGCCGCCTTCGCGTCCAGCACCTCGTTCCAGATCTGGTCGCCAGCCTGGTACGGGAACTGAGCCTCGATCTTGTCGGTCTCGGTCTTGCCGAACTTCGTCTTCTGGGCGAGATCCAGCTGGAGCGTCTGCTCCTTGTCCTGGAAGACGACCTTATTGATCTTGGCAGTGTGCAGCTGATCGAGCGCAACGGAAGTGTCCACGCGGTGGTAGCTGGGACCAGCGGTGAACAGCTGACTGAGCACAACGGCGCCGAGGATGACCAGGATGATCCAGACCACCGGTCGGCGGAAGAAACGCGTACGTTCCATACTGTTGTCGAGCGCCGGAGCGCCCGCATCCTCCTGATCGACGTCCTGACCGTCTGATGGTGTCGCCGCGCTGAGCGGCGGCCGGAGCCGCCGTGCGGGCCGGCCTCGACCCCGAGACGCGAAAACTGCCGCGCCGCGGTCATTCGACGGTACACCGTGTGCGCGAGGAGTGAGCTTGCGAGCCCCGCAGTCGTGCACCATCAAAAGACCGAGTACGCCAACAGAGAGCCTGCGAGCCCTCCACACTCGGCGCGCCTTCGACATCGACGGCACGCATCGTGGGCAGGCTCACCAGCCCCGCAGCCAACGTACGGCGAGTCCGGGTGGAAGCCGGCGTGGCGGGGAGTCCGGCTCGGCCACCCGAACGCCCGGTCACGCGATCGAGGGGGTCGAGCGCGGAGTAACCTCCGGGCCACCGTGCTACACGGTAACCGCATCAGCTGAGAGCGCGCTGAACGTCGGCTTGATGGATGCCGATGCGAGTGGGGCTCATTTCGCCCGACGGGCCACCTCGACGGGTCGGGCCGGCGTCAGGAGCGGGCGTAGACCTCGGGCTTGAGCACCCCGACGTAGGGCAGCTCCCGGTAGCGCTCACCGAAGTCGAGGCCGTAGCCGACCACGAATTCGGTGGGAATGTCGAAGCCGACGTACTTCACTCCGACCGGCACCTTCACCGCGTCCGGCTTGCGGAACAGGGCGACCACCTCGACGCTCGCCGCCGAACGCGACTCGAGGTAACGCAGCAGCCAGGAGAGCGTGAGCCCGGAGTCGACGATGTCCTCGACGACGACCACGTGCCGACCGGCGATGTCGCGGTCCAGGTCCTTGAGGATGCGGACCACCCCGGAGGAGGTGGTGCCCTGGCCGTAGGAGGAGATGGCCATGAAGTCGAGCTCCGCCGGCGGGCCGTTGCGGCCCAGCGCCCGGGCGAAGTCCGCCATGAACATCACCGCGCCCTTGAGTACGCACACCAGCAGCAGCCCGTCGCCCACGTGGGCGTAGTCGGCGGAGACCTGCTTGGCCAGCTCCGCCGTCTTCTCGCGGATCTGCGCCTCAGAGATGATCACGTGGTCGATGTCGGCGTCGTACCAGGAGCCGTCAGCCATGACTCCTAGCCTGCCGTACGTCGGATGGCCTCCGTCGGCGGGGCCGCACCTTTTGGCGCGGTCCCGCCAAGGATTTTCTGCGCAAACAACGCTAATCACATCAGTTGGTGTGTGACTGCCAGCGGCGGCCGGCGTCGCTGGGCTTCCAGTCGGCCGAATCGTGGCTGTCGACGGTGAGGCCGGCCGCCGAGGCGGCGACGAGCAGGACGAGGAACAGGAGGAAGAGCAGGAACTCCATGGCGGCGCTCGCTTTCGCATGATTGCTGTTGGTTTCGCCGCCGGTGCGCACCGGACTGAGACCAGTCTGCGACCTGCCGAAGCGACCGGACAGTGGCAGGAATGCCATTGGTCATCGATTTACTGCCACCTGTCGGGTTACCCTCGTCACATGCTGCGGTCAGTCGCCGTTCTCGCCCTCGACCAGGTCGCTCCCTTCGAGCTCGGCGTCCTCGCCGAGGTGTTCGGCACCGACCGGACAGCCGACGGTTTTCCCACCTACCGCTTCCAGGTGTGCAGCCCCGACGGCGCCCCCGTGCGTACCTCGTCCGGCTTCCACCTGACCCCACACGCGGACCTCGGCCCGGTCGAAGAGGCCGACCTGGTGGCCATCCCGGCGCACAGCCAGGGCACGACCGTCCCCGGCCCGGTGCTCGACGCGCTACGCCGGGCCGACGCCCGCGGCGCGCACCTGTTCAGCGTCTGCTCCGGCGCCTTCCTGCTCGGTGCGGCCGGGCTGCTCGACGACCGGGAGTGCACGACCCACTGGCGGTACGTGGACGAGCTGCAACGCCGGCACCCCCGCGCCCGGGTGCGCTGCAACTCGCTCTACGTCCAGGACGGTCGGCTGCTCACCAGCGCCGGCACGGCCGCCGGCATCGACGCCTGCCTGCACCTGATCCGCCAGGAGCACGGCTCGGCCACCGCGACCCGGCTGGCCCGGCGGATGGTGGTCCCGCCGCACCGCGACGGCGGTCAGTCCCAGTACGTCGAGGCGCCCATCCCGAAGGCACCCGAGGCACCCACCCTCGAACCGGTGCTGGAGTGGCTGATGGGTCACCTGGACCGGACGATCACCGTGGAGGAGCTGGCGGCCCGCGCCGGCATGGCACCCCGCACCTTCGCCCGCCGGTTCCGCGCCGAAACCGGCACCACCCCGCACGACTGGCTCACCAACCAGCGGGTGCTGCTCGCCCGGCGGCTGCTGGAGGAGACCCCGTTGAGCGTGGAGGCGGTCGCCGACCAGTCCGGCTTCAGCGACGCGGCCGCGCTGCGCCACCACTTCAGCCGGCGGGTCGGCGCCACCCCGCACAGCTACCGGACCACCTTCCGGGACCGGGCACACAGCGGCTGACCAGGAGTCTCAGCCCGAGGCCAACCGGCCCTCGCGGCGCAGCACCCGGACACCGCCGGGCAGGTCGGCCGGGCCCTGACCGTGCCAATCGGTGACCAGGGCGTCCAGCGCGGCGACGTGCCGGTGCGACAGCGCGCCCGGCAGAGCGCCCAGCTCGCGGGCCCAGGCGTGCAGCACCCGACCGCGTACGGCGGGCACCAGGCCGAGCAGCACCGGCACGGACAGCCCCCCGTCGGGGCACCGGGCCGCAGCCAGCGCCGTCCCCGCCAACTCGTCGAGCGCGGCGTTGTCGGCGGCCACCAGCCGGGCGGTACGCGCGAGGTTGTCCACCACGCCGGGGCCGAGCGCCCGCACCAGCGCCGGCAGCAGGTCGGCCCGCACCCTCGACCGGGCGTACGACGGGTCGGTGTTGTGCGGGTCCTGCCACGGAGTCAGCCCGAGCACGACACAGGCGGCGCGCGTCTGCTCCCGACCGATCTCCAGCAGCGGGCGCAGCAGCGGCACCCCGCCCAGATCCCGCCGGGCAGGCATCCCCGCCAGCCCTCGTGGGCCGGCACCCCGGGCGAGCGCGAGCAGCACCGTCTCCGCCTGATCGTCGCGGGTGTGCCCGGTGAGCACCGCGACGGCGTTCTGCCGCCGGGCCACCTCGGTCAGCGCCTGGTAGCGGGCCTCGCGGGCAGCCGCCTCCGGCCCGCCGGGACGCCCGGCAACCTCCACCCGGACCACCGTCGCCGACCCGAACCCGGCCCCCCGACCCCAGGTGGCCACCGCCTCCGCGCGTTCCGCGGAGCCGTCCTGCAAGCCGTGGTCGACGGTGACGAGCACCGCGTCGCGGCCCAGCCGAGGCGCCACGAACACGGTGGCCGCCGCGAGCGCGAGCGAGTCGGCGCCACCGGAGCAGGCGACCAGCACCGGACCGCCGGACGACAGACCGGTCAGGGCGCGGCGTACCGCCACCCGGATCGCGGCCACCGGCGGGGCGAGCGCGGCCACCTACGGGCGGTCAGCCAGCGGCCGGGATGGTGCCGGCCGGGCCGTGTACGCGGGCGACCCAGGCGTCCGGGTCGCCCAACTCCGACAGTCGAGGCAGGGTCAGCGGCGAGTTGAAGATCGAGTTGAAGCCGTCCATGCCGACGCGTTCCACCACCCCGTGCACGAACTTGCGCCCCTCGGCGTACTGGCGCATCTTGACGTCCACCCCGAGCAGCCGGCGAATCGCCTTCTCCAGCGGGTTGCCCGCCTCCCGGCGTCGGTTGAACGACGCCCGGATCCGCTCGACGCTCGGGATCACCTGCGGGCCGACGCCGTCCATCACGAACTCGGCGTGCCCCTCCAGCAGGGTCATCAACGCGGTGAGCCGGTCCAGGACGGCCCGCTGCGCCGGGGTCTGCACGATGTCCAACACGCTGGTGCGGCTCTCCGGGTCACGGACCGCCTCGGACAACGTGGCCACCCCGCGCCGCAACCGTTCGAGCAGGTGCTCACTCCCGCTGGACGAGGCGTCCACGAACGCCTGCACCTCGCTGAGGAAATAGGCCCGCATCCACGGCACTGCCGTGAACTGGGTGCGGTGGGTGACCTCGTGCAGACACACCCAGAGCCGGAAATCCCGAGGGTCGGCGCCGAGCTTGCGCTCCACCTCGACGATGTTCGGCGCGACCAGCAGCAACTGGCCCGGTTCGGCCGAGAAGACCTCGTACTGGCCGAGCACCCGGCCGGAGAGGTAGGCCAGCACCGTGCCGGCCTGCACCCCGGTCAGCCGGGACCCGATCGCCTCGGTGAACGCGCCCGGTTGCTTGTCGCCGGAGAGCCGACTCACCAGCGGGGTGATCACCTCGCGGAGCCCAGCGATGTTGGTCGCGGCCCAGTCGCGGCGATCGACCACCCGGACCGGCGGGTGCGACACCTGCGCCCGCAACCCCGTGTAGTCGGCCACGTGCCCGGCCGCCTCGTCGGTCAGCCGACGCAGGTCGCCGACCACGTCGGTGGCTTCGGCGTACGACACGCGGGGGCCAGACTTGCTCAACGCCCCCGCCGTGGCGGCGGCCAGATCCCAGTCCACGAACTGCGCCATGGACCCACCGTACCCGCGCCGCGACACCCCGGCCCGGGCTCGCGCCCTCGATCGACACCGATGGCGACCGCGTCACCCCGCGGCGGCGAGGGTCAACCGCAGCCGCAGCCGGCCAGCGCGGCGGCGATCCGGTCCAGCGCAGGCTGGGCGGTGTCCCGGTCACCCGGCACCTTGTCGGTGAGCACCGCGAAGGTCAACAGCCGACCATCGGCGGTGGTGACCAGGCCCGCGATGGCGTGCACGCCGGTCAGGGTGCCGGTCTTGGCCCGGACGCTGCCCGCGCCCGCAGAGGTGCCCGCGGTGTTGCGGTAGCGCTCGTTCAGCGTCCCGGACCAGCCGCCCACCGGCAGACCACCGAAGACGCCGGCCAACTCCGGATGGTCCGGGCTGGCGGCCAGCCGGATCAGGTCGGTCAACAGCGACGGGCTGATCCGGTTACGACGCGACAGGCCGCTGCCGTCGGAGACGCTGATCTCGTCGGCGGGCAGGCCCAACTCCGCCACCTCGGCGTCCATGGCGGCGGCACCTCCGTCGAACGAGGCCGGCTGGTTGCGGGCCAACGCGACCTGCCGGGCGAGCGCCTCAGCCACCAGGTTGTCGCTCTCGCTGATCATGACGTCGACGAGCCGGATCAGCGGCGGAGACTGCACCACGCCCAACTCGGTGCCCGGTGCCGGATTGGCGCCGGCCGCGGCCTGGGCCGGTGCCGTGCCACGCCGCACGGCGTCGGTCGGCACCCCGAGCAGCCGGGCGAACGCCTTGCCGGCGGCCAGGTCCGGCTCGGCGAACCGCTGGGCCGACCCGTGTGCGACGCCCGGGTCCGTACGCGCGCCGTCGGTCATCAACGCGGTCACCGCGCCGCCCGACCCACCGGTGGGGATGTCGTCGTCCCAGCCCGGGCCGTAGACCGGGCCGGAGTAGACCGAGCCGTCGACGGTGACGCTGGTCGGCGGGGTGCCGCCGAGCGCGGTACGCACCTGGGCGGCCAGATCGTCGAGGCGCGCCGCACCCGGGTAGTAGCCCTTCTTGTTGATCGCCAGGGTCGGGTCACCGCCACCGACGATCACCACCTCGCCGGCCTTCGCGCCGGCGAGGGCACGAGTGGGGATCCGGTAGCCGGGCCCCCGGGCTGCCAGCACGGTCACCGCGGTCACCAGCTTGGTCACCGAGGCGGGGACGGTGCCGTCGTCCGCACCCTTGTCGAACAGCGTCTGACCGGTGATCACATCGGCGACCGAGACGTTCACCCGGTCACCCAGGGCGGCGACGCCGACCAGTGGATCGAGCACGGCACGAACCCCGTCGGGGGTGGGTGCCGGGGCGTTCGAATCCGGGCCGGCCAGCACCTCGGACGGGGCGGGGTCCGGGGT
>NZ_QGSZ01000132.1 GCF_003857055.1 Micromonospora inaquosa
GGGGCGGGGAGGACGGTCACGGTGCCGGGGGCGGTGAAGCCCCGTTCCGCGTACGCGTCGGTTACGGCGGCGGCTACCGCGTCGGCCTGGTCGGCCTCGATCAGCGCGAGCACGCATCCACCGAAGCCTCCGCCGGTCATCCGGGCGCCCAGCGCACCGGCCGCCAACGCCGCCTCGACGGCGGTGTCGATCTCCGGCACGGTGATCTCGAAGTCGTCGCGCATCGAGACGTGGGAGGCGGTCAGCAGCGGGCCGATGTCGCGGACCCGGGCGGCTCGGAGCAAGGCCACAGTGTCCAGCACGCGCTGGTCCTCGGTGACCACGTGCCGGACCCGTCGCCGGGTCTCCTCGTCGTCGAGCTGACTCATCGCGGCGTCGAGCTGGTCGATGCGCACGTCCCGCAGCGCGGCGACGCCGAGGGCCTTGGCACCGGCCTCGCAGGAGCGACGGCGGGCCGCGTACTCCCCGTCGGCGTGGCGGTGCGGCGCCCGGCTGTCGATGACCAGCACCGCCAGGCCGGCAGCGTCCAGGTCGAACGGGATGTGCTCGACCGACTCGTCGCGGCAGTCGAGGAAGAGGGCGTGCCCGGCCCGGCAACGGATCGCCGCCGACTGGTCCATGATGCCGGTCGGCGCACCCACGTAGACGTTCTCCGCCCGCTGGGCCAGCCGGGGCTGCAGTTGCGGGGCGAGCTCCAACCCGCCGAGGTCGAGCAGGGCGGCCAGCACGGCTGACTCCAGCGCGGCCGAGGAGGAGAGCCCGGAACCCAGCGGCACGTCGGAGGCGATCGCCAGCCGGGCACCCGGCACCGGATGACCGGCCTCGCGCAGTGCCCAGACCACACCCGCGACGTACGCCCCCCAGCCGGTGACCCGGCCCGGCTCGGCGACGTCGTCAGCGCCGAAGGTGATCGTCTCACCGGAGAGCTCGGACCAGACCGTCCAGTGCTCCCCGTCCTGCCGGTCGGCTGCGACGACGGTACGCATCGGCAGCGCAAACGGCAGCACGAAGCCTTCGTTGTAGTCGGTGTGCTCGCCGATCAGGTTGACCCGACCCGGGGCCGCCCAGCGACCGGACGCCTGGCCGCCGAACTGCGCGGAGAAGCCGTCCGCAGCCCGCTCGGCGACATCATCGCCCGGGCGGATCATGACTGCCCCAGGATGTGGGTGCGGTAGAACGACCAGGCGTCCCCGACCATGTCGTGCAGGGTCGGCTTCTGCGGCACCCAGCCCAGCTCGTCGCGGGCCAGCGCGGACGACGCGACCAACTCGGCCGGGTCGCCCTCGCGGCGTGGGGCCACCTCGACGGGCAGTTGGTGCCCGGTGACCTCGCGGACCACGTCGACGACCTGGCGGTTGGTGAAGCCGTTGCCGTTGCCCAGGTTGTAGATCCGGTGTTGCCCGCTGGTGGCTGCGTCCAGCGCCAGCAGGTGCGCGCGGGCCAGGTCGGCGACGTGGATGTAGTCGCGGACGCAGGTGCCGTCGACGGTGGGGTAGTCGTCGCCGAAGAGCTGGAGTTTTTCGCGCCGGCCGGCGGCGACGTCCAGCGCGATCGGGATCAGGTGTGTCTCCGGGTCGTGCCGCTCGCCGAGCATGACGTCGCCGTCGAGGTGCGCGCCGGCCACGTTGAAGTAGCGCAGCGACACGGCGGCCAGCCCGTGCGCGATCGCCTCGGAGGTGAGTGCCATGTCGACGGCGAGTTTGGTGGCGCCGTACGTGTTGGTGGGCGCCTTGACCGCGTTTTCGGTGATGGGCAGCTCGGTGGGGTTGCCGTAGACGGCGGCGGTGGAGGAGAAGACCATCCGGGGCACCCCGGCGGCCCGGACCGCGTCGATCAGGGCGAGCGTGCCGACTGTGTTGTTCTGCCAGTACAGCTCTGGCTTGACCATCGACTCACCGGCGGCGATCAGGGCGGCGAAGTGCAGCACCCCGTCGAACCCGGCGTCCGCGGTGATGACGCGGGCGGCGTCGTGGATGGACGCCTCGACGTGGGTGGCGTCCGGGGCGAGGGCCTCGCGGTGGCCGGTGCGTAGGTCGTCCAGGATGACCACCTGGTGGCCCGCGTCGAGCAACATTCGGGTCACCACGCTTCCGATGAAGCCGGCGCCCCCGGTGACGAGCAGTTTCACGTCGTTGCCTCCTGCCTGGCCCGCCCGGGACGTGGCCCTTGGGTGATCACACTAGGGCGGTGGTCGGCATCCTCGCCGACAGCACCGGCAACCCCATTCCATCATAATCTTTCACGATTAAACAGAGCCGAACATCGTTGGCCCGCTTCGCGTGATACCCGGTGCGGCGGGCACCCGGTGTCTACCATCTCTGTCATGCGGGAAGTAGCCCGTACCGGGCTCCGGCGACGCGCGCGGGCACACCCCCGCCGCGAGCCCGGTCCGCTCGCCCGGGCCGTCGCCCGGGTGCTGGTCCGCGCCGCGGACGGTGCCACCCGACTCGTCACCGATCTGCTCGGGACCGGTCCGACGGCCGGCCGGGAGCACATCTCGGAAGCCGATCTGCGGGACCTGGTCGCGGCGAACACGGTGCTCGACCCGGACGAGCGGCGGATCATCGACGAGGTCCTGGTGGCCGGTGCCAGTCTGATCCGCGAGGTGATGATGCCGCGCACCGAGGTGGTCTTCCTGCCGGCGCAGCTGACCATCGCCGAAGCGGGCCGACTGGTCCGCGCCGAAACACACACCCGCTACCCGGTCACCGACGGCACCCACGACGACGTGGTCGGCTTCGTGCACCTCCGGGACGTACTGCTTCGCCCGGACGTCGACCCGTGTGTCACCGTCGGTGAGTTGGCCCGGGAGGTGAAACGGCTCCCCGGCAGCAAACGGGTGCTCGCCGCGCTGACCGAGATGCGCCGGGAGGGCCACCACCTCGCGGTGGTGGTCGACGAGTACGGCGGCACGGCCGGGATCGTCACCCTGGAGGACCTCATCGAGGAGTTGGTCGGTGAGATCCACGACGAGTACGACGCCACCCCGGAGCCGGTGCACGCTGGCCTGCCCGCCGTGGTGGACGGTCGCCTCAACCTCGCTGACTTCGCCGAGCGGACCGGGGTGGCACTACCCGCCGGCCCGTACGAGACGGTCGGTGGGTTCGTCATGGCCGCGCTGGGCCGGCTTCCGGTGACCGGCGACGAGGTGCCGGTGCCCGCCGAGCCCGCCGACGTCGGCGCGCCCGATCAGGCCGAGCCGCCGGCCGGCTGGCTGCTGCGGGTGCTGACCTTGGACGGCCGCCGGGTGGCCCAACTCGCCGTCGCGGCGCGCGGCACCGAGCAGCGCCGCGAACAGCGCACCCAGCAGCGCCGCGAGTACGACGCCCAGCCGATCTCGACGGGTGGCCCGGAGCAGGCCGGGGAGGCGGTGGCGGGGCAGCACCGGCGGGTCGCCGTCGGGCCGACGCGCCGGGTCGGCAGGGGCGAACCACGCGAGGTCAGCACCTCGGCACCGGCGGGCCGAAGCCGACCCGCCGGCCCGTCATGACGGACCGGGTTGCTTGCTGACAGAATTATCGCCATGTCCGACGTTCCCGCCCGGCCCCGCGTCTTCTCCGGCATCCAGCCGACAGCCGACTCGTTCCACCTCGGCAACTATCTGGGCGCGGTGCGGCACTGGGTGGCACTACAGGACACGCACGACGCTTTCTACTGCGTGGTGGACCTGCACGCCATCACCGCGGGGCACGACCCGGCGGTACTGCGCCAGCGGACCAGGGTGGCCGCGGCCCAGCTCTTCGCGGTCGGGCTCGACCCGGAACGCAGCACCCTGTTCGTCCAGTCGCAGGTGCCCGAGCACCCGCAACTGGCCTGGGTGCTCGGCTGCATCACCGGCTTCGGCGAGGCCAGCCGGATGACCCAGTTCAAGGACAAGTCGCAGAAGCAGGGCAACGAGCGGGCCAGCGTCGGGCTGTTCACCTACCCGGTCCTCCAGGCCGCCGACATCCTGCTCTACCAGGCCAACGCGGTGCCGGTCGGCGAGGACCAGCGCCAGCACCTGGAGCTTTCCCGGGATCTGGCCCAGCGGTTCAACTCGTTGTTCGGCGCCACGTTCACGGTGCCCGCGCCGCACATCGTCAAGGACACCGCCAAGATCACCGACCTGCAGGACCCGACAGCGAAGATGTCGAAGTCGTCGTCCTCGCCGGCCGGCATCATCGACCTGCTCGACGACCCGGCCCGGTCCGCGAAGAAGATCCGTTCGGCGGTGACCGACACCGGTCGGGAGATCGTCTTCGACGCCGAGACCAAGCCCGGTGTGTCCAACCTGTTGACCATCCACTCGGCGCTCAGCGGCCGCAGCATCGACGAGTTGGTGGCCGCGTTCGCGGGCCGCGGCTACGGCGATCTGAAGAAGGAACTGGCCGAGGTGGTGACGGACTTCGTCCGGCCGATCCAGGAGCGCACCCGCACCTACCTCGACGATCCGGCACAGCTGGACAAGCTGCTCGCGGCCGGCGCGGAGAAGGCCCGCGCGGTGGCCGCGACGACCCTGCGGTCCGCGTACGACCGGGTCGGGTTCTTCCCGCCCGTGCGCGGCGAGTAGGCCCGCGGTACAGGTGGACGGGTCGGTGGTCGGAGGGGCGGCGCGAAGCGTGGATCGCAGTGGCGGGGTGCCGCCGACCGGCGACACCATCCAGATCGGCATCGCCGTGGACATCCCCGAGCCGTGGGGTGCCCAGCTCACCCGGCGGCGGGTCGAGGCCGGTGATCCGCTGGCGGTGCCCGCGCACGTGACGTTGCTCGGTCCCACCGAGATCCGGACGGCCAACCTGCCCGCTGTCGAGCAGCACCTGGCCGCCGTCGCCGCCGCGCACCTGCCGTTCACGCTGCACCTGCGGGGCACGGGCACGTTCCGTCCGGTCACCCAGGTGGTGTTCGTCGCGGTGGCCGCCGGGATCAGTGAATGCGAGTTGCTGGCCGCGGCCATCGCCGCGGCACCGGGCCTGCACCGCGAGCTCCGCTTCCCGTACCATCCGCACGTCACCGTGGCTCAGGACGTGGCACCGGAGGCCCTGGACAAGGTCTACGAGGATCTGGCCGACTTCTCGGCGATGTTCGAGGTCGACGCGTTCACCCTCTTCTCGCACAGCGGGCAGGCCCGATGGCAGCCGCGCCGGGACTTCTGCCTCGGCGACTGAAGCGCGTTGACGCGCCGGCCGGCGAGCCTCGCAAGCCGGTTGCCACTACAGCGGTGGGAGATCGGCGAGGATGATCGCGTGAACGTGATCGGCCGGATCGAGGCGGGTATCGACCGCTGGGTGAGCGGCGCGCGCCACCGGTCGAGCCTCTTCGATCATGTGTGGCGGGCCGGCGTGCTCTACGGCGAGGTGCTGGCCGGCCGGTTGGCCGCCGCCATCGCCTACTACGGCTTCTTCGCGGTGTTCGCCCTCGCCCTTGTCGCGTTCTCCATCTTCGGCGCGATCCTGGAGGACAACGACGAGGTCAGCGCGGCGGCGGCCGACTTCCTCAAGGAGAATCTGCCGTTCCTGGACGCCGAGCAGATCGCCAACTCCAGCGGCACTGTCGGCGTGGTCGGCCTGGTCATCCTGGTCTTCACCGGGATCGGCTGGGTGGAGGCCATCCGGTCCTCACAGCGGCTGATGTACCACCTCAATCAACAGCCGGGCAATCTGGTGGTGCGGCGGCTCGTCGACCTCGGCGTGATGATCGGCGTCTTCGTGCTGCTCGGCGTCTCGGTCGCGGCGGTGGACGCGTTGGAGTCGCTGCTGCGTTTCCTGCTCCGCAGCACCGGCTCGGTCGGTCTGACAACGATCAGCGCGGTGCTCAGCGTGCTGGTCAACACCGTGCTCGCCACCGCGTTGCTGCTCGCCGTGCCCCGGCTGCGGATGAGCCGGTCCCGGCTGCGCCCGGTGGTGGTGCTGGTGGCGGTCGGTATCACGCTGCTGAACACCGTCGGGCGGTACTACGTGGTGCGGACCGAGCGGAATCCGGCGTACACCGTGGTGGCCGGCGCGGTCGGGCTGCTGCTCTACCTCTACCTGCTCAACCAGTTGGTGCTGTTCGGCGCGGCGCTCCTCGCGACCAGCACCAACGGCCGAGTGGTGGACCTGGCGGAGACCCCCGCACCACCGAAGGATGCCGACGAGGGCATCGACCCTGGCACGCCGGGCGGTGCGGGCTGATGACGGAAGGCGCGCAGGTGCTGATCTCGGTAGATCCGGACTCGTCGGTACCCCCGTACGAGCAGGTGCGTGTGCAGCTCGCCGAGCTGATCGGCGATGGACGGTTGCCGGTGGGCAGCCGACTGCCCACCGTCCGGCAGCTCGCCGCCGACCTGCGGTTGGCCGCGAACACCGTGGCCCGCGCCTACCGGGAGTTGGAGGCGGCCGGGCTGCTGGAGACCCGGGGGCGCAACGGCACCTTCGTCGCCCCCGGACGGGACGACGCCGTCGACCGGTTGCAACGGGCGGCGGCCGGCTACGCGGCGGAGGCGGCCCGGCTCGGCGTTCCGCCGGCCAGCGCGCTCGCCCTGGTCCGCGCCGCTCTGGACGCTGTCCGTCCCGGCTGACCGGCCGCCGATCGACCGCCGGACGGGCGACAACTGAGGAGAACGGCGTCGGGGCTCGCCGTCGCGGACCATGATGAGCCGGTGGGCGCACTCATGACACTGGACCTGCCGGCGGACTCACCGCTCCTCGGCCTGCCGTGGATCATCACCTTCGGTCCGCTCGGTGATCTCGACGAGTGGGAGCCGGTGGTCTGCGGGCCGTACGAGCGACCGCACGCGTTGGCCCTGGCCGAGGCGGTGGTGGCCGACGAGCAGCTGGTGGCCGTGGTGGAGCCGTTGCTGCCGGCACTGTCCCCGGACGAGATCCGCGGTGAGATCGCCGCCGCGCAGGTCGCCGCCGAGGACGAGGCCCGTCAGGTGGAGGGGGCCGACCTGTACGGGGACTTCGAGGACGTGATCGACGAGGAGTTGGACGCGGCAGCCGACGAGGCGGGCCACGGGGAGCCCGCCGAACCGCCGGACGAGGCCGAGGTGCGCGACGGCTTCACCCGGATCGCGGCGTTGCTCACCGCGAAGTGAGACGTCAGCGGGTCGGCGCGCGGTCCAGCACGCAGAACTCGTTGCCCTCGGGGTCGGCGAGAACCGTGAAGTGTTCGGCCCCGGTCTGCCCGACGTCGATGTGCCGCGCGCCGAGGCTCAGCAGCCGCCGTACCTCGGCCTGAGGGTCCGCGTCCGCGACCACGTCGAGGTGTAGCCGGTTCTTGCCCCGCTTGGCGGTGCCGGAGCCCTGCAACCACACGGTTGCCGCGGCGGCGGACGGCCCGGGCGGCCAGAGCTTGGCGCTGCCGTCGTCACCCCGTTCGACCTCGTAGCCGAGCGCCGCCGACCAGAACGCGACCATCACGTCCAGGTCCTCGACGTCGAGCGTGCACTGGGCGATCCGTACCACCATGGGTCACCTCCGTAACGATGGTCCCAATGCGGTACCCGTGCTCCCGGCGGGCCACACCACCGGCCCCTACGGACACCGGCGCCACGCGGAGCGGACTCCGCGTGGCGCCGGTGGCACCTCACCCCCCACCACAAGGGGTCGGTAGCCCAGCCGCCCGTCGGCGCGGGGCACGACGAACGACCAGGTCGAAAACGAGTTACCCGTTCAACGCTGTTCCAACCAAACTGCCGCGTCAATTGGCAGCAGATGACCGGAGCCCTGCTCGGTGAGCTCGTCGCTGGCGACGAGCGGCCGACCGTACCCGTGGATCAGGACCGGTGCGCCGCTGAGGTTGACCGCGCAGGTCAGCACTGCTGCGCCGGAGGTGCGGGAGAAGGCCAGCACGCCGGGTTCGCTCTCCCGCCAGGTGACCCCGTCGGCGTCGAGGGCGAGCGCGGGATGAACGTGGCGGATCCGCAGCGCCGCCCGGTACAACTCCAGGGTGGAGCCGGGCACGTTGGTCTGCGCCGTGACGGAGAGCGTCCGCCAGAGAGCCGGCGCGGGTAGCCAGCTCAGTTCGCTGCCGGCCGGCCCGAAGCCGTACGGGGCCGACTCGCCGCTCCACGGGATGGGCACCCGGCAGCCGTCGCGGCTCTCACCGGTGCGCAGGAACGCCGGATCCTGGCGCAGCTCGTCGGGAAGGTCGAGGACCTCCGGCAGGCCCAACTCCTCACCCTGGTAGAGGTAGGCGCAGCCGGGCAGGGCGAGCATCAGCAGGCTGGCGGCGCGGGCTCGGCGCAGCCCTTCGGCACCGTCGCCGTACCGGGTGACGTGCCGCTGCTTGTCGTGGTTGGAGAGCACCCAGGTGGTCGGCGCCCCGACCACTGTCGCCTCGGCCAACGCGGTGTCGATCACCTTGCGGAAGGAGTCGGCCGACCAGGTGGCGTCGAGGAAGTCGAAGCTGAACGCCTGGTGCAACTCGTCCGGGCCGATGTAGCGGGCCAGCCGCTGCGGGGTCTCCGCCCACGCCTCGGCGACCGCCATCCGAGCACCCGGGTAGCTGTCCAGGATGGGCCGCCAGGCCCGGTAGATCTCGTGCACCTCGTCCTGGTCGAAGTACGGCAGCCGCCCCTTGCCGAGCAGTTCGACCTGACGCTGACCGGTGGTCATCGAGCTGAAGCCGACGTCCGGCAGCCCTTCCGCCTTGATCATGCCGTGTGCCACGTCGATGCGGAATCCGTCAACGCCGCGGTCCAGCCAGAACCGCAGCACGTCCTCGAACTCGGTGCGGACCTCCGGGTGACGCCAGTTCAGGTCGGGCTGCGACGGGTCGAACAGGTGCAGATACCACTGACCGTCCGCGATCCGGGTCCAGGCGGGGCCGCCGAAGATGCTCTCCCAGTCGTTCGGCGGCAGCTCGCCGAATGCGCCCTGGCCGTCGGCGAAGAGGTAGCGGGCCCGCTCCGGTGAGCCGGGGCCGGCGGCGAGCGCGGCGGTGAACCAGTGGTGGGCGCTGGAGGTGTGGTTGGGGACGAGGTCGACGATGATCCGCAGGCCGTGGGCGTGCGCGTCGGTGATCATCGCGTCGAAGTCGTCGAGGGTGCCGAACATCGGGTCGACGTCCCGGTAGTCGGCCACGTCGTACCCGCCGTCGATCATGGGCGAGGTGTAGAAGGGGGTCAGCCAGAGCGCGTCCACCCCGAGGTCGCGCAGGTACGGCAGGCGCTGCCGGATGCCCTGGAGGTCGCCGGTGCCGTCGCCGTCGCTGTCGGCGAAGCTGCGGACGTAGACCTGGTAGACGACCGCGGAACGCCACCAGTCGTCGTCGGTGGCGGGCGGTGGGGTGGCGGCGCTGATCATTCGAGCAATATGCCGGCCTGCCGCTGCAAGCGTCAAGCAGATCTTGCGTAAGAGAGGCGTGCGGAACTCGGTGCGACAGCGGTGGAGCCGCGCACCACCAGCTCCGGGCGGAACAGGTACTCCGAGTGCGGGGCGCCGTGCCCGTTGATCTCGTCCACCAGGGCGCGGACGGCGGCCACCGCCATCGCGGTGACCGGCTGCCGCATGGTGGTCAGCGGCGGGTCGGTGAAGGCCATGAGTGGTGAGTCGTCATAACCCACCACGGAGAGACCGTCGGGCACGTTGAGGCCGCGTTGGCGGGCGGCCCGGATCGCGCCGAGCGCCATCAGGTCGGAGCCGCAGACCACGCCGGTGACGCCGCGGTCCAGCAGTCGGCCGGCCGCTGCCTCGCCACCCTCCACTCCGAACAGTGACAGCTCGGCCAGCGGGCCCAGGTCGGCTTCGGCGACGCCGGCCAGCCGGGTCATCGCGGAGCGCCAGCCGGCGACCTTGCGCTGCACCGGGACGAACCGGTCCGGGCCGGTGATCAGGCCGATCCGCCGGTGCCCGAGTGCGACGAGGTGGGCGACGGCAAGCTCGGCCGCCTCCCGGTCGTCGCAGGAGACGAAGGGCGCGCCGATGTCGGGCACGTACCCGTTGATCATCACGATCGGCAGTGGCCGGGCGAGCAGCGCCCGGTAGCGGTCGTGGTTGGCCGCGGTGTCGGCGTGCAGCCCGGAAACGAAGACGATCCCGGAGACCTGCCGGTCCAGCAGCATCTCCACGTACTCGTCCTCGGTCACGCCGCCGGCGGTCTGGGTGCAGAGCACCGGGGTGAAACCGCTCTGCGCCAGGGTGGACTCGATGACCTGGGCGAAGGCGGGGAAGATCGGGTTGTCCAGCTCCGGCACCACCAGGCCGACCAGCCCGGCGCTGCGCTTACGCAGCCGGGCCGGGCGCTCGTACCCGAGCACGTCGAGGGCGGTGAGGACGGCCTGCCGGGTCTCCGCGGCCACGCCGGGGCGGTCGTTGAGCACCCGCGACACCGTGGCCTCGCTGACTTCGGCCTGCTGGGCGATGTCGGACAGTCGAGCGCGCATGGCGGCACTTTAGCCCACCGGCAAGTTCTTGCGGGGTGCTCTGCAAGCCCTTCCATAATCTGCAACGTCTTGCCAACACCCCCGCAACTTGCGAGAGCAGCGGCGCAGCGCCCATGCGTCGCTTGCAAGAACTTCCAGAGATTCCCACTGGCCGGCCGCCCCCGGGGCGCTCGCCGCCTCGGGCTGCGGTGGCGACAGCGGCAAGCCGGCCGCGAAGGACACCCCCAAGGCCTGGTGCGGAACGGCGCCATCCCGGTGCAGCTCGCCGCCGAACAGAAGCCCGGTGCAGCTCGCCGCCGAACAGAAGAGCGCCTTCAACGCGACCGGGCGTGGGCAAGCCGGAGTCCATTGAGGCGTCCAAGAAGATCGGCGCGCTAGAAGAAAATGGCGCGGGTGTGCTCAGGCACTCCACCGTGGACACCAACTCGATCGCCACGCTCACCGGCAAGAAGTGCGCGTACCAGGTCTCCGGGCCGTGGGCCTGACCGCGATCCCGACGGTGCTGGTCTTCCAGATCCTCCAGCGGTACATCGTCTCCGGGCTGACCTCGGGAGCAGTCAAGGGTTGAGACCGGGGGCGGTCGATCTCCCGTGGAGCGCGGTAGGGTGCTCCGGCACCGCGCCGACGTTGCTCAGCGAGAGCGGGCGAGCGAACGTGTGGCGCGTTTGCTTCACTGGCCGCTGGTGGTCTGCCGCCCTTCATCCGCCGTCCGGTGCTGTTCCCGGGGAGACTCTCGTGCAACTGTCGATCTTGATGCCGGTCTACAACGAAGCGGAACGCGTCGCGGAGGCCCTGAAGCAGGCCTTCGCCGTGCAGTACCCGTGCGAGATCGAGATCGTGGTGGTCGACGACGGCAGTACGGACGAGACCGCTGAGATCCTCGGTCGGATGGATGACGAGCGGCTGCGGGTCGTGACGCACCGGCGCAACGCGGGCAAGGGCGCGGCGATCAAGACGGCCGTGGACAGCGCCCGGGGCGAGTACATGGTGATCCTGGACGCCGACCTGGAGTACGACCCACAGGACATTCCGAAGCTGTTGGCACCGGTGTTGGAGGGGCACGCGACAGTTGTCTACGGCAACCGGACCTTCGGCAGCCACAGCGCCTACAGCTTCTGGTACGTGGTCGGGAACCGAGGGGTCACCACGGCGGCGAACGTTCTTTTCAATTCCTACATCGGCGATGTGGAGACGTGCTTCAAACTGATGCCGGTGGAGCTCTATCGGTCGCTGAACATCCGGTCCCGTGGGTTCGGCATGGAGGCCGAGGTGACCGGCAAACTGCTGCGGCGGCAGATCCGCCCCTACGACGTGCCGATCACCTACCGGGCGCGGGGCCGTGCCGAGGGCAAGAAGATCACCTGGCGGGACGGGATCGAGGCGTTGTGGATCCTGGGCCGGGAACGGGCCCGGCGTCGTCCCGGCGGCATCCCCGCGAAGACGCTCGCTGACCGATGACGATCACCAAGCGCCGGAACCCGACCACGATCGCCCGAGTCGTGGTGGCACTCGTCGGGGTGGGCTGCCTACTGCTGACCGTTCAGGGCGCGGTGCAGGCCACCGGCCGTGGCGTCGCCCTGATGAGTGACCGGGAACACGACCTCCCCGCGCTCCAGCACCAGGTGGACCTGGAGACGCTGTGGCAGCAGTTGGTCGAGCAGGTGCCCCCGGGTAGTCGGATCTCGCTCGTCCAGGCCCGGGCCAACAAGGACCTGTGGCAACAGCGGTTGAGTGAGCTTGCCGTGCTGCACGGATGTGTGGTCGTCCAGGCGGGGCCGCGGGACTACTCGGTGGGCGTCGCCGCGGTGCAGCGGAAGCGGCCGACCAGCCCGGGCGTCCGGCTGGTCGTACGGAAGGTCCTCTGACGACATGGATCTCACCCCGATTCTCGCCGTACCCGCCCTCCTCGTCGCCGGTTTCCCACTGGCTTTCGCGATCCTGCGCAGTCCCTTCCTCGCAGTGCTCTTCGCGCCCCTGATGGCGGCGCTGTTGAGTACGGTCGCGGTGGTTCTGATGCTGGTCGTTGGTGGTCCGTTGCTGCTCTGGATCGCCCTGGTGCTGGCCACCGGGGCGGCCGGCGCCTGGTGGCTGCTGCGCCGTCCCGGCGAGTCGGCGCCGTACGGCGGGTGGTCGCACGCGCTGCTGATCGCGCTGCCGCTGCTTCCGCCGTGCCTCATGATCTTCGAACCGGCCGTTCAGTGGGACGCGCACTCCATTTGGTGGCTGCACGCCGGCTACTTCGCCAACGGGAGCGAGTACGCGCGGGCGGCGATCGGCAGCCCTGCCTTCGTCTTCTCGCACACCGACTATCCGCCGCTCGCCTCCGCGCCCCTCGCGGCCGTGTGGAGCGTCGTCGAGCCGGACTTCCGTACCGCCCAGCTCGTCGGCGCGGTGGTCACCGCGTCGGCGGTCGCGATGCTGGTGTACCTGGTGCGGTGGGCGCTGGGTCGGGTGTCCGCGCGGGTGGCCTGGGCGCTGGCCATCGCCGTGGGCCTGGCGACCTGGTCGAACGTCCCGTACGCGGTGACCGGCGGGCTCGCCGACGCGCTCTGGTCCGTGTCCTTCGCCGGCGCGGCGGTGGCCCTGCTGCTCGGTGCGGATCCGCTGCGCCGACCCGTGTTGCCGCTGTTGCTGCTGACCGTTGCCGCGCTCAGTAAGAACGAGGGGCTGATCGCCGTCGCGGGTCTGACCGTGCTGGTCACCGTGCGGGCCGGCGCCGACCTGCGGCGAGCGGCGCTGGTGTGGCTGCCGGTGCTGGCCGGGGGCGCCTGGGCGGTGCTGGCCCGCCTGCTGGATGCCCAGTCGGACATCACCAACGGCACCTCGGGCGGCCGGAGCGGAGCGGTGGTGGAACGGCTCCAGTTCACGACCGCTGCGTTGTGGGACGTGGTGGGTCCGGTGCTGCTGGGCGCTGCGGTGGTGGCGCTGCTCGGCACCCTGTTCCTGTCCGGGCGACGCCGTGCCGCCGGGCTGGCGGCGGATGGCTGGGTGTGGGCGGCCATCGGCTACTACCTGGTTGTTCTGGTCGGGACGTACCTGACCGGCCCGAACGAGATCCAATGGTGGTTGGCGACCTCGGTGCAACGGGTGACGCTGCCGGTGATGCTCCTGGCCGCGGTGAGTCTTGCCGGATGGGTCGCCGTCGCATCCTGCGGTGACAGCCGAGCGGAGTCGCAACCGGTGCTCGACCAACCGTGCGAGCCGGCAATGTCGGGTTCCGCCCCGACAGCGACCGGTTGATCGGCTGATCCGCGCCCGTCGGCGGTTCCCACTACTACAATGCGTCGTTCATAGGGGAGTATGGCGACCGTGGAAGCTCTCAGACTCATCCTCCTCTACGTCCATCTGATCGGGTTCGCCCTCCTGCTCGGCGGCTCGATCGCCCAGTACGTCAGTGGTCGGCTGCGGATCAACCAGGCCATGCTCTGGGGTTCGGTGATCCAACTGCTGACCGGGCTGGGCCTGTCCGCGCCCCTGCGCGACGGCGATGAGCCGGCACCAGCGAAACTTGTGACGAAGTTGGTGATCGCGCTACTGATCTTCGTCATGGTCTTCTTCTCCCGGAAGCGGGACGTGGTCAACCGCGGTCATTTCCTCGCGATCGTCGGCCTGACCCTGGTCAACGCGGCAGTCGCGGTCTTTTGGCGGTAACGTCCGGGGAGGGGAACCGCCTCCAAAAACGGACGTTGAGGACGCCTCGGCGCTCGATTATCAGCACGAAGAGTGACCTGCCCCACCCAAGGGTTACACCCGGGTAACAGGCGCTCAACAGTCGTGCACGATTGTCGGCCGGTGGGTGGACGCGGGCGTACGCTCCCGTCCGTAACGTGGGACAGCCGGCGGCACACCCGCAGGTCGGCTGATGGGCTGCCACCGCACAAGGCGCGGTGAGCAATGGGAAGGAGACGTCTTGCGCTCGGTGCGTGGGATGCGGATCGCTTCGATCTTCGCGGTGGGTGGGCTCGCGCTCACCGCCGCCGCTTGTGGCGAGGCCCCCAAGGATGACAACAACGCCGGCGGTGGCGCCAAGAAGTTCAGCGCCTGCATGGTGACCGATGTCGGTGGCATCGACGACAAGTCGTTCAACGCCTCGGCCTGGAAGGGCCTGCAGGAGGCCAAGGCCGCCAACGACAACATTGACATCAAGTACGTCGCGTCCAAGGCGGAGGCTGACTACGAGCCGAACCTGACGCAGTTCGTCAACCAGAAGTGCGACTTCATCCTGGCGGTCGGTGGCCTGATGGGCGACGCCACGAAGAAGATCGCGGCGGCGAACCCGAACCAGGAGTTCGGCATCGTCGACGCCAACCCGGCGTTGGACAACATCTACCCGATGCAGTTCGACACCGCCCAGGCCGCGTTCCAGGCCGGCTACCTGGCCGCCGGGATGAGCAAGTCCGGCATTGTGGGCACCTACGGTGCGGTGCCGATCCCGCCGGTGACCATCTTCATGGACGGCTTCGTCGACGGCGTGGCGTACTACAACACCACCAAGGGCAAGACCGTCAAGGCGCTGGGTTGGAACAAGGAGACCCAGAAGGGCTCCTTCTCCAACGCCTTCGACAAGCAGGACGAGGGCAAGAAGGTCTCCGACGCGCTGGTCGCCCAGGGCGCGGACATCATCATGCCGGTCGCCGGCGGCTCCGGCCTCGGCACCACCGCTGCGGCCAAGGCCTCGGGCGGCAAGTACAACACCATCTGGGTGGACGTCGACGGCTGCGAGAGCACCCCGGACTGCTCCGTGATCATCACCACCGTCGTCAAGAACATCCCGGAGGCCGTCAAGGAGGCCGTGGTCAAGGCCGCTGCCGGCGACAAGCTGCCGGCCAAGCCGGGCTTCGTCGGCACCCTGGCCAACAACGGTGTCTCGCTCGCCCCGTACCACGATTTCGAGAGCAAGGTCCCGGCTGAGCTGAAGACCGAGCTGGACAAGATCAAGGCGGACATCGCCGCTGGCACCATCACCGTCACCTCGAAGGCCCAGCCGACCAAGTGACAACCGGCCGGTCCCTCCGGTGAGATCATCGGGAGGTCGGCGGGGGACAGGTACGACCGATCGGCCGCTCTGGCTCTGCGGGTGCCCCGCGGGGTGGGAGCGGCCGATCGCGCACCAACGCAACCGGACCGTCCGGCCGGGTTGACGGCAGCTAGGCTGCACCATCGCTCGCACTCCAGGAGGTTGCGCTGAGACTCGAACTGCGCGGCATCACCAAGCGGTTCGGTGATCTGGTCGCCAACGACCACATCGACCTGACGGTGGAGCCTGGAGAGATTCACGCCCTGCTCGGCGAGAACGGCGCGGGCAAGTCGACCCTGATGAACGTGCTCTACGGGCTCTACCAGCCCGACGAGGGCGAGATCCTGGTCGACGGCAAGCCGCTGAAGCTGAAGGGCCCGTCCGACGCGATCGGCGCCGGGATCGGCATGGTGCACCAGCACTTCATGCTGGTGCCGGTCTTCACCGTCACCGAAAACATCATGCTCGGCGCCGAGCAGGTCCGCGGCGGCATCGCCGGCTTCCTGGACCGGCGTCGCGCCCGGCGCGAGGTCACCGAGGTGTCCGAGCGTTACAACCTGCGGGTCGACCCGGACGCGGTGATCGAGGATCTGCCGGTCGGCATCCAGCAACGGGTCGAGATCGTCAAGGCGCTCACCCGCGACGTTGACCTGCTCATCCTGGACGAGCCGACCGCGGTGCTCACCCCCCAGGAGACCGAGGAACTGCTGACGGTCATGCGGGCGCTCAAGGCGGCCGGCAAGTCGATCGTCTTCATCACCCACAAGCTCGGCGAGGTCAAGGCCATCGCCGACCGGATCACTGTCATCCGGCGCGGGAAGACCGTGGGCACCGCCTCGCCGGAGGCCAGCCGGGACGAGCTGGCCGCGTTGATGGTCGGCCGCAACGTCCGGCTCACCGTGGACAAGACCCCTGCCACGCCGGGCGAACCGGTGCTGGAGGTGGCCGGGCTGGTCGTCGACGACGACCGGCAGATCCGCGCGGTCGACGGGGTGGACCTGACCGTGCGCGCGGGCGAGGTGCTCGGCGTGGCCGGCGTACAGGGCAACGGTCAGACCGAGCTGATCGAGGCGATCATGGGCCTGCGCCCGGTGCTCGCCGGCACGGTCAGCCTGGCCGGCGACCGGATCAACGGCTGGAAGCCGAAGAAGGTGCTCCGGGCAGGCGTCGGCTACGTGCCCGAGGACCGCAGCGTGGACGGCCTGGTCAAGGAGTTCAGCGTCGCGGAGAACCTGGTTCTGGACATCTACGACCGGCCGCCGTTCGGCGCCGGGCTCGCGTTGAAGCCGGACGTGATCGCGGCCTCGGCGAAGGAGCGGATCGAGCAGTTCGACGTCCGTACCTCATCGGCCGACGCGGCGGTGGGCACCCTCTCCGGCGGCAACCAGCAGAAGGTGATCGTGGCCCGGGAGCTGTCCCGGCCGCTGAAGCTCCTCATCGCCGCCCAGCCGACCCGTGGCGTCGACGTCGGGTCGATCGAGTTCATCCACAGCCAGATCGTTCACGAGCGGGACGTCGGCACCGCCGTCATGGTGGTCTCCAGCGAACTCGACGAGGTGATCGGGTTGGCCGACCGGATCGCGGTGATGTACCGCGGTCGGATCATCGGCATCGTCGGCCCGGACACCCCCCGTGAGGAGATCGGCCTGCTGATGGCCGGCATCAGCCCGGACGCGGCCCACGAGAGCAACACGGACGCCGTACCCGGCGACGGGCCGGCCACCGACGGGAGCCCGGCGCGCGACGCAGGCTCCGCGAACAAGGACGAGGCATGAGCGAGCGGCAGCGAGTGAATCGGTGTTGCAGGGCGTTGGTGCCTCATGGCGTCACGCAGCGAAGCGGAGTGACGGCATGAGCGAGCGGCAGCGAGTGAATCGGTGTTGCAGGGCGTTGGTGCCTCATGGCGTCACGCAGCGAAGCGGAGTGACGGCATGAGCGACGACTCCCCTAACCCGCAGTCCGGCTCCCCGGACAAGGAGCCGGCGAGCGAGGCGCAGGCCGCGCAGAACGCGCTCGGCAACACCGAACGGGCCGAGGTGGCGACCGAGCCGGACCGCTCGGTCACGACGCCAGCCCCGGAGCCGGAGTCGAAGCCGAGTCTGGGCCGGTTGTTCCTGGACAACCTCTGGGCGGCCAACACCTTCACGGTGACCCTGCTGTCGTTGGTGTTGGCGGTCGTGGTCGGCGCGGTGCTGATGATCATTTCTGATCCGGCTGTTCTCTCCACCTACTCGTACATCACCTCCCGTCCGTCCGACGCGATCAACTCCAGCTGGACGCTCGTCAGCGAGGCGTACGCGAACCTGTTCAAGGGCTCGATCTTCGACCCCGAGGCGTTCTCTGGCTGGTTGGACGGGGCCAACGGCTGGCAGGCTGTGCTGGCGCCGATCTCGGAGACGCTCACCTACGCGGCGCCGCTGGTCTTCACCGGCCTGTCGGTGGCGTTGGCCTTCCGTGGCGGCCTGTTCAACATCGGCGCCCAGGGCCAGGCCACCATCGGCGTGATCATGGCGGCGTTGGCCGGCTTCCTGCTGCCGCTGCCGCCCGGCCTGCACCTGCTGGTGGCGGTGCTGGCCGGCGCGCTGGGTGGAGCGATCTGGGGTTTCATCCCCGGCATCCTCAAGGCCCGGGCCGGCGCGCACGAGGTGATCAACACGATCATGCTCAACTACGTCGCCACGTACTTCCTCACGTGGTTGATCGTGCAGAACGGCGTACAGGACCCGAACCGCACCGACGCGATCAGCAAGGCGGTGGACAGCTCCGCCCAGCTGCCGCGACTGCTCGGCGACAACCTGCGGGTGCACGCCGGCATCCTGCTCGCCGTGCTGGCCACCTGGGCGGTTGCCTGGCTGCTCAACCGCTCGACGCTCGGCTTCGAGCTGCGCGCTGTCGGTGCCAACCCGGACGCCGCCCGGACCGCCGGCATCAGCGTCACCCGGACGTACATCCTGATCATGGTTTTCGCGGGCATCCTGGCCGGCCTCGGCGGCTCGAACATGGTGCTCGGCTCCACCGCCAGCGCGTTGACCCCGCTGGTGGTCGCGCAGATCGGCTTCGACGGCATCCTGGTGGCGCTGCTCGGGCGGGTGAAGCCCTGGGGGGTGTTGCTCGCCGCGCTGCTGTTCGGGGCGTTGCAGGCCGGTGGTAACCGGATGCAGTCGTACTCCGGGATCTCGCTGGAGCTGGTGACCGTGCTCCAGGCGCTGATCGTCATCTTCATCGCCGCGCCGGCCCTGGTGAAGGCGATCTTCCAGCTCCGGGCCGCACGCGCCGCCCGGTTGCAGACGAGCCTGGCGAAGGGCTGGTAACTCATGTCCACCATGGCTGTCCCCGATATCGCCGTCGCCCCGGTAGACGAGGGCTTCTGGACCCGCAGCCGCAAGGTCGGCCTGACGTTGCTGGGGCTCGGCCTGCTGTCCGCGGTGCTCTTCGGCGCGCTCGCCACCGACCAGCAGGCCCGGTTCACCCTCAGCGACGACGCGGCCGGTGCCGCGTTGGAGATCAACGGCACCATCGGGGCGATCCTGTTCGGGATCATCGCGATCGCGGCCGGTGCGGCGCTGCTGGCCGGGGTGCCGAAGCGGTGGTTCGTTCCCGTGCTCGGCGTCGGGCTGGTCGGCTTCGTGCTGTCGTTCCTCTGCTGGCAGGTCTCCGCCGCACCGACCGGGCAGAACTTCATGCCGCTGGTCAACATCATCCGGGGTACGTTCATCTTGGCCCTGCCGCTGATCTTCGGTGCGCTCGCCGGGGTGCTCTGCGAACGCTCCGGCGTGGTCAACGTGGCCATTGAGGGCCAGTTGCTGATGGGCGCGTTCTCCGGCGCGCTGTTCGGCAGCATCTCCGGCAGCGTCTGGGTGGGCCTGGTCGCCGCCGCCATCGGCGGCGCGTTCATCTCGCTGCTGCTCGCCGTCTTCGCCATCCGCTACCTGGTTGACCAGGTCGTCATGGGCATCGTGCTGAACCTGCTGGCGGTCGGCGTCACCGGCTTCCTCTACGAGCGGCTGATGCAGACCGACGCGGCCAGGTACAACAGCGCGCCTCGCTTCAGCAACTGGGAGATCCCGCTGCTGAAGGACATCCCGGTGCTCGGGCCGGCGTTGTTCCGGGGCAACATCTTCCTCTACCTCGGTCTGCTCCTGGTGCTGGTGATCCACATCGGGTTGTTCCGTACCCGGTGGGGGCTGCGGACCCGGTCGGTCGGCGAGCACCCGATCGCCGCCGACACGCTCGGCGTCAAGGTGCTGCGGGTCCGCTACCGCAACGTGCTGTTGGCGGGCGTGGTGGCGGGCATCGGCGGGGCGTCCTACACGCTGGCGCTCTACTCGTTCACCAAGAACATGATCGGCGGTAAGGGCTTCATCGCCCTGGCCGCGCTGATCTTCGGCCGGTGGAACCCGACCGGCGCGCTGCTCGCCGCGCTCTTCTTCGGCTTCGCCGACCAGCTCGCCACCTACCTGGGCGCGATCAGCAGCTCGATCCCCAGCCAGTTCCTGGCCATGCTGCCCTACCTGGCGACCATCCTGGCCGTCGCCGGGCTGGTCGGCCGGGTCCGGGCACCGGCCGCCGACGGCAAGCCGTACATCAAGGGCTGACCGCCCCCGTTCCTGGTGTTGATCAAGAGGTTCCGGTCAGGAAAATCGCTGATCCTGGCGCAAACTTCTTGATCAACACGCTGGGATTGGGGAGCTGGCCCTGCCCGCGCATGACCTGGGCTACCTGGGCAGAATGGTGACATGACCGACATTGACTGGGCGCGCTTGCGCGCCGCCGCCACCGAGGCGATGCGGCACGCCTACGCGCCGTACTCGACGTTCCCCGTCGGCGCGGCCGCGCTGGTCGACGACGGCCGGGTTGTGGTCGGCTGCAACGTGGAGAACGCCGCGTACGGGGTGACGCTCTGCGCCGAGTGCGGGGTCGTGTCCAGCCTGCACGCCACCGGTGGCGGTCGGCTCGTGGCGCTCTCCTGCGTCGACGCGACCGGCGAGCCGTTGATGCCGTGCGGTCGCTGCCGGCAGCTGCTCTGGGAGAACGGTGGGCCGGAGTGCCTGATCGAGAGCAAGACCCGGCCACTGCGGATGGCCGAGCTGCTGCCGCACGCGTTCGGTGTGGAGGACCTGGAGGCCGTCACCGGTGAGACGCCGGTGCCGGTGGTCCCGGAGCGGCTCGCCGCCTGGCGCGGACGCGGCACCGTCTTCGTGCACCCGGACATGTCCGCTGGTCAGCAGATCTGGACGGCGTACTGGGAGCGGTCGGCCGGGGACGACGCCGGCGCCGAGACCGGGGTGCTGGAGGAGGCGCCGAGCTGGGACGAGCCGGCCGAGGCGATCACCTGGGGTCTGGCCCGGACGCCCCGGGTGGTCGTGGTGGACGCCACCGGCACGATCTTCTGGGCGGGCGAGGGTGAGCCGCCTGCGGAGATCCCGGTTCGCTGGGGTTGAGCTTGAGGGCGGGGGCCGACCGTGCCCGGCTCCGGGCGGTCAGGCTTGATCCCTCCGCCGGGCACGGTCGTCCCCCGCCCCGACGTGGTCAGCGGCCGTCGGTCGGGATCTGCAACAGACTAGGGAAGATCTTCTGATGAGTTTTGCTGCTGTTGACGTTATTCGGGTCAAGCGGGATGGGGGGGTGCTGTCGGACGCGCAGATCGACTGGGTGGTCGACGCGTACACCCGGGGGGTTGTCGCCGACGAGCAGATGTCCGCCCTGGCGATGGCGATCCTGCTCAACGGCATGACCGGGCCGGAGATCGCCCGGTGGACCGCCGCGATGATCGCCAGCGGTGAGCGGTTGGACCTGTCGGCGGTACGCCGGCCGACTGTCGACAAGCACTCCACCGGCGGCGTCGGCGACAAGATCACTCTGCCGCTCACCCCGCTGGTGGCGGCCTGCGGCGCGGCGGTGCCGCAGCTGAGCGGCCGGGGCCTCGGGCACACCGGCGGCACGCTGGACAAGTTGGAGTCCATCCCGGGCTGGCGGGCCACTGTGAGCAACGACGAGTTCATCGCCCAGCTCGACGAGGTCGGTGCGGTGATCTGCACCGCCGGCACCGGGCTCGCTCCCGCCGACCGCAAGCTGTACGCGCTGCGTGACGTGACCGGCACCGTGGAGGCGATCCCGCTGATCGCCAGCTCGATCATGAGCAAGAAGATCGCCGAGGGGACCGGCGCGCTGGTCCTCGACGTCAAGGTCGGCTCGGGCGCCTTCATGAAGTCCGTCGACCAGGCCCGCGAGTTGGCGCGCACCATGGTCGAGCTGGGCGGTGCGCACGGTGTGCGGACGGTCGCCCTGCTCACCGACATGTCCACCCCGCTCGGCCTCGCGATCGGCAACGCGGTCGAGGTGACCGAGTCGGTCGAGGTGCTGGCCGGCGGTGGACCGGCGGACGTGGTGGAGCTGACCCTCGCCCTGGCCCGGGAGATGCTCGACGCCGCCGGCCTGCCGGACGCCGATCCGGCGGCGGCGCTGCGCGATGGCCGGGCCATGGACTCCTGGCGGGCGATGATCCGGGCGCAGGGCGGCGACCCGGACGCGCCGATGCCGGTGGCCTCCGAGGTGGAGGTGGTGCGCGCCGAGCGGGACGGCTACGTCGCGGCCATCGACGCGTACGCCATGGGGGTTGCGGCGTGGCGGCTCGGCGCGGGTCGGGCTCGCAAGGAGGACCCGGTCAGCGTGCCGGCCGGCGTGGTGTTGCACAAACGGCCGGGTGACGAGGTGCGGGCCGGTGACCCGCTCTACGAGCTGCGCGCCGAGGACTCGACGCGGATTCCGGCCGCGCTGGCCGAGGCCGCCAACGCGGTGCGGATCGCGGCGACGGCCCCGGCGGCGACGTCGTTGGTCATCGAACGCGTCGGCTGATCGATCCGCTGTCGCCCTGGCGTGGTGCCGGTCACCTGGGAGCGCTATTGTCGCAGGCCAAGGGGGGACAACCGGCCTTGCGCCGGCGCGAGCAGACAGGAAGATCCGCCGTGAGCGTTGCTGCCCCCGACCCACGCGAGGTGCGCGAGGCGAGCCTGGACGAGTTGTCCCGGCTCGGCCTGCCGTTGCCGCCGTCCCAGTTTCCGCTCGTCTGGGAGCCGGGTGACCAGATCGACCTGCGCCCGACCGCGGAGATCGAGGCGCGGATCGCGGTGCTGCACCTGATCATGGCCCGCTGCTTCGGGATGCCCCCGCAGGCGGCGATGAGCTGGCTGCTCGGCTCGCACCTGGTCGACATGGTGACCCCGCCGGAGTGGCAGTTCGTGATGGGTGGCAAGGGCGACCACCGGTCGTTCGTGCTGCATCACGACGCGCTCTTCGCGCTGGCCTGGGTGCTCGGGCTGAGCAAGCAGCTCGACCCCACCCTGGCCGTCGACGAGCGGCTGGTCGAGCGGCTGCCGCACATCGCCGAGGGGGAGACCTTCCCGCACTGGCGTTCGCGGATCCTCACGGCTCCGCAGCACCCGGCCGACGCGGCTGCCCTGCTGGACCTGCACTACTGCCTGGACTGGGCGTACCTGGAGACCGAACGCGGCGGCCGGCGCGCGCCGGGTCTGGTCGACGCGAACGCGATCGGGCAGCGGCGCTGGGCGCTGGAGTGGGCGGTGATCCTGCGGGGGCCGTACCACGACGAGCCGCCCGGTTGGGAAGAGGTCGACCTCTCCACCTGAGGTCAGCGGGGCCGGTACCCGTCCACCCGGACCGCCACCGTCACCCGCACCGGCTCGGGCAGGGCGGCCAGTCGGGCGGCGAGCGCGGCCGGGTCGGTGTGCCAGGCGCTCGGGCCCATCCCGACCAGGCTGGCGGCCTCCGGCCGGGTCAGCGCCAGCTCCGCCCGGTGCACGGCTGAGCTGACCGGCGTGAAGTGCCCGCCCAGGCTGTCGGTCACCCGGTCGGCCTTGTCCGGGGCCACCCGCAGCAGGTCGAGGGCAGCCACCAACTCGGCGAGATGGTCGGTGTCGGGCGTGACCACCAGCAGCGTTCCGGCCGGATCGAGCACCCGGTGGAACTCGGCGCCGTTTCGCGGTGCGAAGACGTTCAGCAGCACGGCGGTCGAGGCGTCCGCGAGCGGCAGCCGCTGCCAGGTGTCGGCGAGCGCGGCGGCGGCCCGGGGGTGTGCGCGGGCCGCGCGGCGCAGTGCCGGCTTGGACACGTCCAGGGCCAGACCCACGGCGTCCGGCAGCGCCGCCAGCACCGCGCCGAGGTATCGGCCGGTGCCGGCGCCGGCGTCCACCACCAGGGGGTACGCCTCGAAGTCGGGCGTCGGCTCGGCCCGTACCGTCGCGGGGAGCCGGCCGACGGCGTCCGTCGCGGCAGCGGCGAGGGCGGCTGAAATGACGTCGTAGTGCCCGGCGGCGAGGAAGTCCGCGCGGGCGGCCACCATTTCGACGGTGTCGCCGGAGTGCGGGGCGCGCCCGGCGAGCAGGTTGACGTACCCCTGGCGGGCGATGTCGAAGCTGTGCCGGCGGGGGCAGCGCAGTGCCCTGGCGGTGCCGGCTGTCGCCTCGGCCAGTGGCTCGCCGCAGACCGGGCAGCGCAGTCGGTCGAGGATGCGGGGGTCCACGTCAGATCTCCAGATCGTGCCGTGGGTGGGGGGCCCGCCCGCCAAGGTGGTCGACGACCCGGTGGGTGAGCGCGCCGAGCGCGTCGATCTCGGCCGGCGTGAGGAGGTCGATGAGGTGCCGGCGGACTGCGGCCACGTGGCCGGGCGCGGCGGACTCGATGGCCTGCCGCCCGGCGGGGGTGAGCACGACGATCGAGCCGCGGGCGTCGTCGGCGCACTCCTCGCGGGTGACCAGGCCGCGCTGCTGCATTCGGGTGAGGTGGTGGGAGAGCCGGCTGCGTGACCAGAGCATGCGGTCTGCCAGTTCCCGCAGCCGCAGCCGCCCCTGCGGTGTTTCGGAGAGGTCGGAGAGCACGTCGTAGTCGGCCTCGGAGAGGCCGGCGTCCTGGGTCAGTTCCCGGGCCAGCTCCAGGTCGAGCAGCCGACGCATTCGGCGGTAGCCGCGCCACGCGCGGTCCTCCCGTTCGTCCAGCCACCGGGTTGCGTCCACAGGGAAAGTCTAGCGGTTGGTTGACACGTCATCGATTTGCCACCTAGATTCGATGACATGTCAACGAAACCTCCGCCCCGGCGACTCCCTCGCACGCCGCCTCCACCAACTCCGCCGGCTGGCCACCGCGCCCGCGCCGCTGCGGGTGCCGGCGTGAACGAGCACCTGTGGGAGCTGTTCGGTGAGCGGGGGCGTGGGGTGCTGGTCACCCTGCGCCGCGACGGCCGGCCCCAGCTGTCCAACCTCGACTATCTGGCCGAGCCGGGGCTGATCCGCTGCTCCACCACCGGTGACCGGGCGAAGGCCCGCAACCTGCGCCGGGATCCCCGGGCGAGCTTCCACGTAACCACGCCGGACGGCGGCGCGTACGCGGTCGCCGAGGGCGTGGTGACCCTCACCGAGCCGGCCGCGACCATCGGCGACGCGACTGTCGACGAGCTGGTCGAGGTCTACCGGCGAATCCGAGGCGAGCACCCGGACTGGGCGGACTACCGGGCCGCAATGGTCGCCGACGGGCGACTGGTGATCCGCCTCGCAGTGGAGCGGGTCTACGGCTGGCGGCCGTGACACCCGGCCGGCCCTGTCCCGGGCCGCCCGGGCCGCTGACTAGGGTCTGAGCATGGTCGCAACAATCCGGTACGAGGACATCGTCAAGGTCCCGAAGGCGCTGCTGCACGATCACCTCGACGGCGGGCTCCGGCCGGCGACGATCGTCGACCTCGCCGCCGAGGTGGGCCACGAACTGCCCACCACCGACCCCGAAGCGCTCGGACTCTGGTTCGCGGACGCGGCGGACTCCGGCTCCCTGGAGCGCTACCTCGAGACGTTCGCGCACACCGTGGCGGTCATGCAGACCGCGCCCGCGCTGCGTCGGGTGGCCCGCGAGTGCGCCCTCGACCTGGCCGCCGACGGAGTGGTCTACGCCGAGGTGCGCTTCGCCCCGGAGCAGCACCTGGAGCGTGACCTGAGCCTGGACGAGGTGGTCGAGGCGGTGCTGGCCGGTTTCGCCGAGGGCACCGCTCAGGCGGTCGAGGCGGGGCTGACGATCCGGGTGGGCACCCTGCTGACCGCGATGCGGCACGCCGCCCGCTCGCAGGAGATCGCCGAACTGGCCGTGCGGCACCGGGACGCCGGGGTGGTCGGCTTCGACATCGCCGGCGCCGAGGCGGGCTTCCCACCCACCCGGCACCTGGACGCCTTCGAATACCTCCAGCGGGAGAACTTCCACTTCACCATCCACGCCGGCGAGGCGTTCGGTCTGCCGTCGATCTGGCAGGCGATCCAGTGGTGCGGGGCGGACCGGCTCGGCCACGGGGTGCGGATCGTCGACGACATCACCCCCGACGGCTCGCTCGGCCGGCTGGCCGCGTACGTCCGGGACAAGCGGATCCCGTTGGAGCTGTGTCCCTCGTCGAACGTGCAGACCGGTGCGGTGGACTCGATCGCGGATCACCCGATCGGCCTGCTGCGCGACCTGCGCTTCCGGGTGACCGTCAACACCGACAACCGGCTGATGAGCGGCACCTCCATGTCACGGGAGATGTCGCTGCTGGTGGAGACGTTCGGCTACGGCTGGAAGGAACTGCAGTGGTTCACCATCAACGCGATGAAGAGCGCCTTCATCCCGTTCGACGAGCGGTTGCGGATCATCGATGAGGTGATCAAGCCGGCGTACGCGAAGTTGCTGGCCTGAGTTCAGCCGTGTGGGTGGCTGGCGAGCAGGCTGGCCACCCGGCGCAGCACCTCCCGGGCCCGGGCCGCCTCCGCGCCCAGGCCCGTCTGCCGGCGCAGCACCGCGGGCTCGGTCCGCAGCAGCGTCACCCCGCGTCGAATCAGCACCCTGGGTGCCTTGCGCTGTTCGGCCAGGTCGCGGGCGAGCCGGCGGAGGAAGGTCGCCCCACGGGGGCGGCGCAGCGCGTACGCCCCGGCGAGCAGGCCACGGCGGCGACACTCCTCCACAATCTCGGCGGCGAAGATCCCTTCGGCCACGAAAATTGGCGATCCGGCGACATCAAATGGCCGGGTGGCCACCCGTCGATCGGCGCCGATCGCATAAACCGGCACATCGGCTCGACCGTCGCGGGCAAGTCGGGCAATGATTTCCACCGCACCGGGGGCGTCCCACGACTGTGGCGATTCCCAATCCACCTGGCCGTTTCGTTGCGGCAACGTAGGGTCATCGCCGTCTTTGTAGAAGTCGTCCAAGCAGAGCACCGGCAAGCCGGTTTGCTGCGCTATGTACGACTTTCCGGACCCAGAAGGGCCGGCGAGCAAGACCACGCGGTGCGGATGTTCCATTACCTTCAGTTACTCCGGCCAGACAGACTGCTATCAAATCGCATCAACATCTCATCACACCTTCGGTTGGGGACAACCTGGGCTTTCTTCTTGTCGACCGGCGTGATGGAATCTCGGGGGTCCGACCCGCCGGGTCGGTCGCTGGGCGTTGCCCGGGGCAACGCGTTGAAGCTGTAATCGCGAGGGCGGTGACGTGAGCAAACGGCCAAAGACGGCGGGCTCCTTCCTGTCGCGGCTGCGCCGGCCGGCCAGCCGGCTCCGGGACATGCCGATCTGGTCCAAGCTCGGTCTCATCATGATCGTGCCGACCATCGCCACGGTCGTGGTGGGCACCAGTGGTCTTGTCGACCACGTGGAGACGCTCAACAATGCCAACCGAGCTGGCGATCTGGCGAACCTGTCGAGCTATTCAGGTGACCTGGTCGACGCTTTGCAGGACGAGCGGACCGCCGCCGTACTGCTGCTGGGTGCGGACGGGACGCAGCCGACGGCGCAGTACCAGGAGGCCTACAACCGGGTGAACTCCCGGGTGGACCAGGAAGCGGCCCCCTACCGGCAGCAGCGGACCGAGATCGAGGACCTGCCGGGCAGCCTGGAGAGTCTGCTCGACAGCATCGACCAGAACCTGCAGGACCTGTCGGGCATCCGCAGCCAGGTGTTCAACGGAAAGCTCGCGCTCACCGAGACCGTGCAGGCGTACGAGGGTCTGATCAGCGACCTGCTCGCCATCCGCGACTCGTCCACGCAGCTCGCCGGTGACAACCAGCTGAGCGACCGGATGCGCGCCGCTGCGGCGGTCGCCCGGGAGAAGGAGTTCCTCGCCGTACGCCGGGTCGTGGTGCACCGCGCGCTGGGCGTGAAGGGCGGAAAGCGACTGACCCCGGCATTGCGCAGGGACTACGTCGCCAGCGACACCGGCCAGCAGCAGGCTCTGCAGAGCTTCAAGGCCGTCGCCACCCCGGACGACGCGAAGTTCCACGACCAGACGGTCGCGGGCGGCGACCGCCGGCAGGCACAGAACTACACCGGCTGGATCGACGGCAACACCACTGGCGACATGCGCGGTGCGCCGTTCGGCCCGGACCAGTGGGAAGCCGCCATGACGGCCAACGCCAAGCTGATCCGCACCGTCGAGAGGAAGCTCGACGGCGAAGTGGTCGACCAGGCGGACGCCCTCCGCTCGGACGTCCAGCGCCAGGTCTTCCTGGAGACCGGCCTGCTGCTCAGCATGCTGCTGCTGGCCATCCTCTTCGCCTACCTGGTAGCCCGCTCGATGGCCCGCTCACTTCGTGAGCTGCGGCAGGGCGCGCTCTCCGTCGCCCAGTACGGTCTGCCGCAGGCGGTTGCCCGCCTGCGTGACCCACAGGTCGTCGGGCAGCTCTCCCCGGTTCAGTTGGCCAACCAGATCGCCGAACCGCTACCGGTGCGCAGCAAGGACGAGTTCGGCCAGGTGACCGAGGCGTTCAACGCCGTCCACCTGGAAGCCGTCCGTACCGCCGCCGAGCAGGCGGCACTGCGCGCATCCGTCGCGACCATGTTCGTCAACCTGGCCCGCCGTTCACAGATCCTCGTCGACCGCCTCATCGGGCACCTCGACCGGTTGGAGCGCGGCGAGGAGGACCCGGACCGGCTGGCCGAGCTGTTCCAGCTGGACCACCTCGCCACCCGGATGCGCCGTAACGACGAGAACCTGCTGGTGCTCGCCGGTGCCGACTCCACCCGTGTGCAGCGTGAGCCGGCCGCTCTCATCGACGTGCTGCGCGCCGCGCAGTCCGAGGTCGAGCACTACACCCGGATCGAGTTCGGTGTCATCGACCGCGACATCGAGGTCGCCGCGCACGCGGTCAACGACCTCGTGCACCTCGTCGCGGAGCTGTTCGACAACGCCACCGCGTTCTCCCCGCCTGACTCGCAGGTCATGGTCGAGGCTCGCCGGGTCGGCGACCGCTCCTCCCTGTACGTCGAGGACCGCGGCATCGGCATCAGCGCCGAGCAGTTGCACGACCTCAACGAGCGTCTCGCGACGCCGCCGCAGGTGGACGTGGCCGTGTCCCGGATGATGGGCCTGGTCGTGGTCGCCCGGCTGGCGTCCCGGCACGGGGTCCGGGTCGAGCTGCGCCCCGGCAACGATCGCGGCACCGTCGCCGACGTGACCCTGCCCACTTCGGTGCTGGTGCCCCGGGCGCTGTCCGGTCGGGTGCAGCAGCCTCCGGCGCTGCCGGCGGCCGGTGCTCCCCAGTTCGGTGGTCAGCAGTCGGGTGGGCCCGCGCCGGTCTTCGGCGCGCTGCCCGCGCTGGGCAACGGCCCTCGCCCGAGCGAATCCTCCGGCAACCAGGTCACCCTGGGCGGCCGTCCGTTCGACCCCGCGACACGCAACGGTGCCGGCACCCCCGCCAACGGTGGTACGTACCGCTCGATGCCGGCCTGGTCCGATCTGACCGGCGCGGCCGGGACGAACGGCGGCGACGGGTTCACCCCCAGGTCGGCCAACGGTCAGGGGATCGACCCACTGCCGCAGCGCCGGGCCGGGGACGAGACCCCGACCACCGGCCAGCAGCCGTCCATTCCGCGTCAGCTGCCGAGCAGCCCCGAAACGCAGCCGTACTCGGCGCCGCCGGTCTCCTCGCAGCCCTACTCGGGCGCGCCGGTCTCCGCCTCGCCGGCCTCCGGCCAGCCCTACTCCGCGCAGCCCTACTCGGGTGCGCCGTACGGCGGAGCCCCGGTGTCCGCCGCGCCGGCCTCCGGGCAGCCGTACGCCGGTCCGCCGGTGTCGGCGTCGCCGGTCTCCGCCTCGCCGGCGTCCGGTCAGCCGTACTCGGCGCCGCCCGCCTCCGCCCAGTCGTTCAGCGGGTTCGAGCCCCGATCCGCTCCGCCCGCGCAGGCAGCCAGCGCCCCGGCGCCGCCGGCCTGGCCGCCGGTGCCGGGTGGCGACCGGGACACGGCCACCCCGCCGGTGCCCGAGCGGCTCGCCGCCGCGCTGGACATGACGACGGAGTTGCCGCGGGTGCCGCGGCCCGGCGAGCAGCCGGCCGCAGCCCAGCCGCCGGCGCCAGCGCCGACCACGGCTCCGGCTCCGGCTCCGCAGACTCGGCCGGCGCCTCAGCAGCCACAGGCGCAGAACCGCCAGCGGTACGCGGATGAGACGATGGAGCTGCCGATCTTCCGGGAGCTTGAGTCGGCCTGGTTCCGTACCCGTCGTCCGGGCTCCGAGGAGAGCGCGGCCGGCGCCCAGCCGGCGACGAACGGCGACTCCGCGACCCAGCAGTTCGCCACGGTCGAGGCCACCGGTCGGGCAGGCCACACGACAGCACCCGGGACGACAGGTAACACACCGATGGCAGACACTCCGACGGCCGGAGGAGCGCCGCGGGACAACGGCTCCACAGCGACCGGGGGCACCCGCCCCAGCCTCGCCGAGAGCCTGCCGAACCGCCGGCCCCAACCGCAGAGCAACGGCTGGCAGACCGCTGCCGACGACGGCTGGCGTGCTGCCTCCGCGGCGGCCGGCGCGGCGCCGGTGAGCGAGACCACCACGACCGGTCTGCCGAAACGCAAGCCGATGGCGCAGCTGGTGCCCGGCGCGGTGGAGAAGCCCACCACCTCGGTCCAGCGGCGCTCCCCGGAGGCGGTCCGTGGCCTGCTCTCCGCCTACCACCGGGGCGTGCAGCGAGGGCGTAGCACCTCGGACAACCCGACCAGCCCGGAGGCGACTCCGGGAGGGCAATCCTCGCAGTCTGGCTCAGGCCCGGTGGCCGGGAGCGGGCAGAAGGAGCAAGAAGGATGACAACTACGCAGGATCTTGGTTGGCTGCTGGCCAACTTCGCCGACCGGGTGCCCGGCGTCGCGCATGCGGTCGCCGTATCGGCGGACGGCCTCCTCCTCGCGTCGTCACGGGATCTGCCGCGCGACCGGGCAGACCAGCTCGCCGCGATCTCATCGGGTCTGGTCAGCCTGACCCAGGGGGCAGCTCGCTGCTTCGAGGGAGGCGCGGTGTTGCAGACCGTCGTGGAGATGGACAATGGCTTCCTGTTCCTGATGTCCATCTCGGACGGCTCGTCCTTCGCCGTGCTGGCAGCCCGCAGCTCCGACGTGGGCCAGGTTGGCTACGAGATGGCGCTGCTGGTCGACCGGGTGGGCGACGCGTTGACCCCGCAGCCGCGTGCGGCTGCGGGCATGCTGGGTTGATGTTTCGCCGATCGTGAGGTCGGCACGACTGCAACAACGACAACGACGGGTTTCACCGGTGGGAGCCGGTAACGGGTGCGAAGGAGGTGAGCGGCGAGATGGCCGATCGTGACGAACCGACCGGAGCGTTGGTCCGTCCATACGCCGTGACCCGTGGTCGCACCCGTCCTCGGCTCGACATCGCGCTGGAGGCGCTCGTCGAGACGACGGTGCGTGGCCGGGCCGCTGCCAATGGCAACGGCGGCCAGGGTCGCGAACACCAGTACATCGCCGCGCTGTGTGACGGACGCGTGCAATCGCTCGCGGAGATCGCGGCGCGGATGCAGCTCCCGCTCGGTGTGGCCCGGGTGCTCATCGCCGACATGGCGACGGACGGCCTGGTCGCGGTCCACGAGCCGACCATTTTGGACGACTCCGACGACGCGGTGGGCACTGAACTGCTGGAGAGGGTGCTGAGTGGACTTCGCAGGCTCTGACATGTCGCACCGCCCGCCGAACCCGAGCGGCCGCGTGACGTCGGCGAAGATCGTTATCGCCGGTGGATTCGGCGTCGGTAAGACGACGCTGGTCGGCTCGGTCTCGGAGATCACGCCGCTGACCACTGAGGCCATCATGACCTCCGCTGGCGTGGGCGTCGACGACACCCGGCAGGTGCCGGGCAAGACGACGACCACGGTGGCCATGGACTTCGGCCGGATCTCGATCGACCGTGACCTGATCCTGTACCTGTTCGGTACGCCGGGTCAGACCCGTTTCTGGTTCATGTGGGACGAACTGGTGCGGGGTGCGATCGGTGCGGTCGTGCTGGTGGACACCCGCCGGCTGGCCGACTGCTTCGCGGCGATCGACTTCTTCGAGCACCGACGCCTGCCGTACCTGGTGGCGATCAACTGCTTCGACGGGATGCAGTACCACGACCCGCAGGACGTCCGGGACGCCTTGGCGATCTCGAGCGACGTGCCGGTGGTGGCCTGCGACGCCCGTAACCGGGAGTCGACGAAGCACGTGTTGATCTCGCTGGTCGAGTACGTGCTGACCATGCGTCGTACGCGCGCCGTCGCCCCGGCCTGATCGCGGCGCTGCACGCCCCGGTAGTGGCTTCGGCCGCCACCGGGCGCTGCCAGCCGCCCTGGTGAGTGCTTCCGCGCTGACTCGTCGCTCAGACGAGCCAGCGTGCCGCTGAGCCGCCTCCTGACGACCTGGAAGCTGTCAGCCCCTTCCCCGGGGCGCAGGCCCTCCACGGTCCTCGCGAGGCGGCTTCTGCGTGCCCGGGAGATCGCCCTGCTGACGCAGAAGCGCCCCCAGCCGGCTGGCTGGGGGCGTTCACGCCTGTGCGAATGGAGGTCAGGACTGGTAGCCCGCCGAGCGGTACTCGTACTCCCGGTCGTCGTCGCGGTCCCCGTGGTCGCGGCTGAAGTCCCAGCCGCCGGCCGCCTCACGACCGGGCCGACCACCCACCGCGAAACCGCCGATCTCCTGACCACGACGCCAGCCACGGAAGTAGCCGGTCGTGTTCTCCGCGAGGCTTGCCGCATCACGCACTATCCGCAATGGGCGCTCCTCGCGCAGCGGGGAACCCGGCACCAGGTTGGCCTGCGGCACGCGCTTCGGTAGCCCGGCGTTGGTCTCGGCCCCCACGGCCGGGCGAGCAGCCTGTTCAGCGGCCTGCCAGCCGGTGTCGGCAGTGGTCGACCAGTCCAGGTCGGACTCCTCGGCCTGCCCGACGAACCAGGCCGACTTGGCCTGCGCGAAGATCAGCAGATCGCCGTCGCCCTCGTCGGCGACCGGCGGCGGCCGGTGCTCCATCGGCGGCGGCCGGTGTTCGACCGGCGGCGGTCGGTGCTCGACCGGGGGCGGCGGTCGGTGCTCCACGGCACGCTCGGTACGGGCTGCCGCCCGACCGTTGCGGGCGGCCTGCTCGCGGTCGACCAGGCGCAGCGGCGGCGTCTCCAGGTGCTGGTCCGGAGGAGGGTTGAGCCCTTCGCGCAGCGCCCGGTCGGCCAGCGGCGGCGGCTCCACCAGCCGCAGCATCGGTGGCTCCGGTGGCAGGTCGTCCGCCAACCAGGGCGGGGTGACCCGACCATCGGCCCGACCCGGGTCGGTCGGGGCGTCCACACCGCGGCTGCCGCCGTACGGGTAGGCCACCGGGTTGTTCGGTGAGCTGTCGGACGGGTCCTCCGGGTTGTTGACCAGCGGCCAGTTGGCGCGGGAGCCGGGCGGTGCCGTCTCCTGCCCAGGCCGGGGGGTCGGCACCGGAATGCTGAGATCGGTGGCGCTGAAGCCGCCGGTGGGTGGCTCGTCGACGGGCCGCTGCAGGTGGCTCGGCCGAGGCTCACCGTTGGTCTTGGGCCGGGGCGGAATGACAGTGCGCTGCCGCTCGGCCCGCGCGTTGTTGATCGCGGCGGTGGTCAGCGTCGGTCGGAACGGCTCACCGGCCTCGGCCGGAGGCACCATGCCGCGCTGGGCCGGCGCGATCGGGGTGATCCCGGGCGGCGGAGGCGGCGGTGCGGAGACCGGTCGGTTGGTCGGGCCGTCGATCCGGCTGGAGGCCGACTCGGTGCGGCTGGGCAGCGTGGACGATGGCGAACCAGCCATCGCCGCCGGAGTCATCGGGGCGGGTGCGACCGGAGGCGGTGTGACCGGTGCCGGGGCGACCGGTGGTGGCCCGAGCGGGCGGGGCGATGCCAGCGGCGCGTTGCCGGGGACCGGCTCGGGACGGCTGCGCCGCCCGGCGGCGGGCGCCGGGTCGACGGCGGGCGGGGTGGGTCGGAGCGACCGCAAGCCGGCGTTGGTGCCCGGCAACCCGGCCAACCCGGCGTTGCTGGCGGCCAGGC
>NZ_QGSZ01000312.1 GCF_003857055.1 Micromonospora inaquosa
GGGGCCGGGCCGCGCCGGGACAGCACCGGCCGACGACGAGGACGGTCACGGTCTGGCCGGGATGCGGGAGCGGGTCGCGGCGTTGGGCGGGCGGTTGAGCGCCGGGCCGCGCGCCGGGGGCGGGTTCCGGGTGTACGCCGGGCTGCCCGTGGAGCCGACGACGTGATCCGGGTGCTGATCGCCGACGACCAGGACCTGGTCCGGCTCGGGCTGCGCGCGCTGGTGGAGAGCGAGGATGACCTGGCGCTGGCCGGCGAGGCTTCCGACGGGTTGCGGGCGGTCGAGTTGGCCCGCCGGGAACGGCCGGACGTGGTGCTGATGGACATCCGGATGCCCGGTATCGACGGCATCGAGGCGACCCGCCGTATCGTCGCCGACCCCGACCTGACCGGTACCCGGGTGGTGGTGCTCACCACCTTCGAACTGGACGAGTACGTCTTCGACGCGCTGCGGCACGGTGCGAGCGGGTTCCTCACCAAGGACACCAGACCGGCCGAGCTGCTGCGCGCGATCCGGCTGGTCGCCGAGGGGGAGGCGCTGCTGTCGCCGTCGGTGACCCGGCGGGTGGTGCGGGAGTTCGCCACCCGGCCGTCGCGGGTGCTTCGTCCGCACCCCCGGCTGGACACCCTGACCGACCGGGAGCGTCAGGTCGTCGGCCTGGTCGGTGAGGGCCTGAACAACGAGGAGATCGCCGCGCAGTTGGTGGTCAGCCCGGCGACCGCGCGGACCCACGTCAGCCGGGCGATGGGGAAGCTGGGAGCCCGGGATCGGGCCCAGCTCGTCGTGTTCGCGTACCAGTCGGGTCTGGTGTCGGGGTGAGGCCCGGGCCGGCCGACAGCGGCCCTTCTGCCGGGCGGTTACCCTAGCGGTGGCCGGACTCCGCAGTGCCGGCCGCGTTGTGCCCGCCGGAACACTGACAAACGGGATGTTCGCGTGTTTGACACCTTGAGTGACCGCCTGTCCGGGATCTTCACCAAGCTCCGCGGCAAGGGGCGGCTCACCGACGCCGACATCGACGCCACCGCGCGCGAGATCCGTCTCGCGCTGCTGGAGGCGGACGTCGCGCTGCCGGTGGTCAAGGGCTTCATCGCGGCCGTCAAGGAGCGCGCCCGCAGTGCCGAGGTCTCCCAGGCGCTGAACCCGGCCCAGCAGATCATCAAGATCGTCAACGAAGAGCTGATCAAGGTGCTCGGCGGCGAGGGGCGACGGCTCCAGTTCGCCAAGCAGCCGCCCACGGTGATCATGCTTGCCGGCCTCCAGGGTTCCGGTAAGACGACCCTCGCCGGCAAGCTGGCCCGCTGGCTCAAGGGCCAGGGGCATCAGCCGCTGCTCGTCGCCGCCGACCTCCAGCGCCCCAACGCCGTCGGGCAGCTCCAGGTGCTCGGTGGCCGGGCCGGCGTCGAGGTGTACGCCCCGGAGCCCGGCAACGGCACCGGTGACCCGGTGCAGGTGGCCCGCGCGTCGATCGAGCACGCGAAGCGCGCCGCTCGCGACATCGTCATCGTCGACACCGCCGGCCGGCTCGGCATCGACGCCGAGATGATGCAGCAGGCCGCCGACATCCGCGACGCCGTCTCGCCGGACGAGGTCATCTTCGTCATCGACGCGATGGTCGGTCAGGACGCCGTCCGCACCGCCGAGGCGTTCCGCGACGGCGTCGGCATCACCGGTGTGGTCCTCTCCAAGCTCGACGGCGACGCCCGTGGTGGTGCCGCGCTGTCGGTCCGTGAGGTCACCGGGCAGCCGATCCTGTTCGCCTCCACCGGTGAGAAGCTGGAGGACTTCGACGTCTTCCACCCTGACCGGATGGCCAGCCGGATTCTCGGCATGGGCGACGTCCTCACTCTGATCGAGCAGGCCGAGCAGGCCTTCGACTCCGATCAGAAGGAGAAGATGACCGCCAAGCTGATGGGCGGTGAACAGTTCACCCTGGACGACTTCCTCGACCAGCTCATCGCGGTGCGGCGGATGGGCCCGATCGCGAACGTGCTGGCCATGATGCCGGGCATGGGGCAGATGAAGGACCAGATCGCCGACTTGGACGACAGCCACTTCGACCGGGTCACCGCGATCATCCGGTCGATGACCCCGGGCGAGCGCACCAACCCGAAGATCATCAACGGTTCCCGTCGGGCGCGCATCGCCAACGGCTCCGGGGTCACCGTGATGGACGTCAACCAGCTGCTCAACCGCTTCGCCGACGCGCAGAAGATGATGAAGCAGATGGGCGGCATGATGGGCCTGCCCGGTGGCGGTCGGCGCAAGGCGACCAAGTCGCCGAAGAACAAGCGAAAAAACACGAAGGGCTCGCAGCGTTCGCGGGGTGCGGGGCAGAGTGGTGCCGGTCCGCGCGTTGGTGCGGGCGGCTTCCCGGGCGGGATGCCGCAGCTCCCGCCGGGGCTGGACCCGAACGACCTGGCGGGTGGCCAGGGCCTGCCGCCCGGCTTCAAGCTCCCGAAGATCGACTTCAACAAGCTCGGCAAGGGTGGCGACAAGGGCCCGCGCTGACGCGTGGCGGTGACGGCGGGCGACGTCGTCCTCGGTGGGCCTGTCGGCGCTGACCGTTCGGAAGAACGACCTGCCCGACCCCGAGGGGCGGTGATCGGGTAGGACTGTGCGCATGGCTCTTCATGTGCGCGGCGTGCTGCTCCCCGACGACGAGGTCCGCGATCTCTGGCTGGTCGGCGACCGGGTCACCTTCACCCCGGTGCCCGGTGCGGAAACCGTCCTCGACGGCGGTTTCGTGCTGCCGGGGCTTGTCGACGCGCACTGCCACATCGGCATCGCCCGAGGTGGCGCCCCGATCACCTCGCTCGAGCAGGCCCGCGAGTTGGCCCACACCGACCGGGACGCCGGGGTGCTGGCGATCCGCGACGCCGGGTCGCCGTACCCGTACCCCGAACTGGATGACGAGCCGGGCCTGCCGCGGCTGGCCCGCGCCGGCCAGCATGTCGCCCCGCCGAAGCGCTACCTGCGTGACATCGGCGTGGAGGTCGACGCGACCGAGGTGGCCGCCACGGTGGCCGCGCAGGCCCGGGCCGGCAACGGCTGGGTCAAGCTGGTCGGCGACTGGATCGACCGGGGCGTCGGTGACCTGGCGCCGGCCTGGGACGCGGACACCCTCACCGCCGCCGTGCGGGCGGCGCACGACGCCGGGGTACGCGCCGCCGTGCACACCTTCTCCGAATCAGCCGTCGAGATCATGGTGCGGGCCGGCGTCGACTCGGTGGAGCACGGCACCGGGCTCAGCCTCGACCTGATCGACGAGATGGCCCGCCAGGGCACCGCGCTGGTGCCCACAATGATCAACATCGCCACCTTCGGGGGCATCGCCGAGCAGGCGCGGGGCAAGTTCCCCGGGTACGCCGAGCACATGCTCGCGCTGCGCGACGGCTTCCCCGAGGTGGTGCGTGCCGCGTACGAGGCGGGGGTGCCGATCTACGTGGGGACCGACGCCGGTGGCGGCATCGACCACGGGCTGGCCGCCGAGGAGATGCTGCTGCTGCACGAACGGGCCGGCATGTCGCCCACCGACGTCCTCGCCGCCGCCTCCTGGGGCGCCCGCGAATGGCTCGGCTTCCCCGGCCTGGTCGAGGGTGGCCTCGCCGACCTGACCGTCTACCCCGAAGACCCCCGCAGCGACCTGCGCGCCGTCCGCGCCCCGTCCCGCACGATCCTCCGCGGCCGCGTCATCCGCTGACCCCCGCTGCACGATCCTGGCGTGCGGGGGCCGGCCGGTTGGTCGGGTGGCGGCGGCGCTGGAGAGGTGGGCGGCAAGGTCGGCGAGACCTGCCCAGCGTCGTCACGGCCCGTCGGCAGAGCGGGACGGCGCGGCGCGGCGACTCCCGGACGCGGTGTCCGCCCGCGTGGCGCATAGGATGTGCGGTCATGGCACGCGTGCTCACTCCCCGTGCGGAGGATTTCCCCCGCTGGTACCAGGACCTGATCGCCAAGGCGAAGCTGGCCGACAACGGCCCGGTTCGCGGCACCATGGTCATCCGACCGGCCGGCTACGCCATCTGGGAGCGTATGCAGGCTGAGATGGACGCTCGGATCAAGGCGGCGGGTGCGGAGAACGCGTACTTCCCGCTGTTCATCCCCGAGAGCTACCTCAAGCGCGAGGCGCAGCACGTCGAGGGCTTCTCGCCGGAGCTGGCGGTCGTCACGCACGGTGGCGGCAAGCCCCTGGCCGAGCCGGTGGTGGTGCGGCCGACCAGCGAGACGGTCATCGGCGAGTTCATGGCCAAGTGGATCGACTCGTACCGGGACCTGCCGCTGCTGCTCAACCAGTGGGCGAACGTGGTCCGGTGGGAGCTCCGTCCGCGGATCTTCCTGCGTACCAGCGAGTTCCTCTGGCAGGAGGGGCACACCGCGCACGCCACCCGCGAGGACGCCCGGGCGTACGCGCGGCGGATCCTGCACGAGGCGTACGAGGACCTGATGGTCAACGTGATCGGCATCCCGGTGGTGGTCGGCCTGAAGACGGCCCGCGAGCGCTTCGCCGGGGCGACGGCCACGTACACCTGCGAAGGCATGATGGGCGACGGCAAGGCGTTGCAGCTGGGCACCAGCCATGAGCTGGGCCAGAACTTCGCCAAGGCGTTCGACATCAGCTACTCCGCCAAGGAGGGTGGCCGGGAGCACGCCTGGACCACCTCCTGGGGCACGTCCACCCGGATGTTGGGTGGCCTGATCATGGCGCACGGCGACGACAACGGCCTGCGCGTGCCGCCGAAGCTGGCGCCGATCCAGGCGTACGTCATGATCGTCAAGGATGGTGACGGCGTCGGCGAGGCGGCGGCCAAGCTGCGCGACGGCCTGCGCGACGCCGGTGTCCGGGTCGCGCTCGACGACCGGACCGACACCGCGTTCGGCCGCCGGGCCGTCGACGCCGAGCTGCGTGGCTATCCGGTACGCGTCGAGGTTGGCCCTCGTGACCTGGCCGCGGGCAACGCGGTGGTGGTGCGCCGGACCGACGGCTCGAAGACCCCGACGCCGGTGGCGGACGTGGTCGCCGCGGTGCTGGCTGCCCTGGAGACCGACCAGCAGGTGCTGCACGACCAGGCGCTGGCCAACCGCGAAGCGCGCACGGTGGAGGTGGCCACCCTGGCCGAGGCGATCGAGGCCGCCGCGAACGGCTGGGCGCGGGTGCCGTGGTCGGCGGTCGGTGTGGCCGGCGAGGCGGAGGCGAACGGTCAGGGCGTCACGGTGCGCTGCCTGCTGCGCGCCGACGGTTCGGTACCCGACTCGGAGGACGAGCCCGATCTGATCGCCATCCTCGCCCGCGCCTACTGAGGTGCGGCCAGGCAACCCGGCCGACCGGTTCGAGCCGGGCCGGCTGATCATGCACCGGAACGTGCGGCACGGCCGGATCGGATGGGTCCGGCCGGCCCGCGTGGTCAGCGACGACGATCGAGGGTTGCTGGTCTGGATCGCCCAGGACTCGCCGGTGGCCCACGAGGTGACCGAGGCCGGGCTGAACATGCGGGCGATGCCGTTCGCCGAGTGGATCGCGTCGAGCTACCGGTTGGCGCAGGGGCGTTGGAACGGTCCGCCGCTGCTGAAGTTCCTGCCCACGGGGGCGGCGCACTCCGTCTGGTGGTTCCGAGACGCCCAGGGCCGGTTCGCCAGCTGGTACGTCAACCTGGAGGAGCCCGGTGTCCGCTGGGACGACGGCCCGGTGGCCGGCGTCGACGTGGTGGACCAGGACCTGGACGTGGTGGTCTGGCCGGACCGCAGCTGGGAGTGGAAGGACGAGGGCGAGTTCGTCGAGCGGCTCGCCTTCGGCGCCGACTACTGGGTGACCGACGAGAAGGCGGTCCGCGCCGAGGGGGAGCGGGTGATCGCGCTCGCCGAGGCCGGCGAGTTCCCGTTCGACGGCACCTGGGCTGACTTCACGCCACCGGCAGAATGGGGCGTACCGGACAAACTTCCGCTCGGATGGGATCGTCCGCCGGTGCGCTGAGTGGTGTTCCAGGTCACCGGCGACGCGGTGTCCGGGTCCGATGCGGGAGATCGGCAGCGGATCTGGCAGAATGGGTCGCTGGTATCCGGCGCGCGTCCGGCGCCCTCTAACCCGGGCACGTCGCCAGTCCACCGAGTAGTCTCCGGCCCAACCCCACTGTGCCGGTCGGCGCTCACCCATGCACACCGCCCGCTTGGGCCGGTGAGATCGCAACAGGAGCGAAACAACTGTGGCCGTAAAGATCCGGCTCCTGCGGATGGGCAAGATCCGCAACCCGCAGTACCGCATCGTCATCGCCGACTCGCGCACCAAGCGTGACGGCCGGGCGATCGAGTTCGTCGGGGTTTACCAGCCGAAGGAGGACCCTTCGGTCATCGAGGTCAAGTCGGAGCGGGTCCAGTACTGGCTGTCCGTCGGCGCTCAGCCGAGCGAGGCGGTGCAGCGGCTGCTGGAGCTGACCGGTGACTGGCAGAAGTACAAGGGCCTGCCGGCCCCGCCGCCGCTCCTGGTCGCCCCCGAGCGGGCCGACCGCAAGGCGGCGTACGAGGCTGAGGCGAAGGCCGCCGCCGGGCTCGCCCCGGAGACCCCGGCCAAGCCGGCCAAGAAGGCCGCCAAGGCTGCCGAGGCTCCGAAGGCTGAGGCTCCGGCCGAGGCGCCGAAGACCGAGGCTCCGAAGACCGAGGCTCCGGCCGAGGCCCCGGCCGCTGCCGACGCCGGTGAGCAGGCCTGATATGCCACTGCGTCCGGCGTTGGAGCACCTGGTCAAGGGCATCGTCGACCACCCGGATGACGTCCGGGTGCGGATGGTCGATTCCCGTCGGGGCAAGCGGCTCGAAGTCCGCGTGCACCCCGAGGACCTCGGCACTGTGATCGGGCGGTCCGGCCGGACCGCCAAGGCGCTGCGCCAGGTGATCGGCTCCATCGGCGGGCGCGGGGTTCGCGTCGACATCGTCGACTCGTACTGATGCAGCTCGTCGTCGGCAGGATCGGCAAGCCGCACGGTGTCCGCGGTGAAGTCACCGTGGAAGTGCGGACCGACGAGCCCGAGGCACGGTTCGCGCCCGGCACAGTGCTACGCACTGCGCCGGGCGCGGCGCCCCCTCCAACCACCGATGAGCCTGGCGTGCCGTTCCGGATCCCGGCGGAGCTGACCATCGAGGAATCCCGCTTCCACCAGGGTCGGGTGCTGATCGCGTTCGACGGCATCCTGGACCGCAACACCGCCGAGGCGCTGCGCGGGACGCTGCTCGTGGTGGACAGCGCCGACGTGGCCCCACCGGACGACCCGGAGGAGTTCCACGACCACCAGCTGGTCGGGTTGGCTGTGGTGACACCGGACGGTGAACGTCTCGGTGAGGTCGCCCGCATCGACCACGCACCCTCGTCCGACCTGCTGGTGCTGCGGCGCCCCGAGGGACGTACCGCGTTGATCCCGTTCGTCCGGGCGATCGTCCCGAAGGTCGACCTGGCCGGCGGACGTGTGATCGTCGACCCGCCAGCCGGACTGCTCGACCTTTAGGACCAGCCCGCATGCGCGTCGACGTCGTGTCGATCTTTCCGGAGTACTTCGCCCCACTGGACCTGTCGCTCATCGGGCGGGCCCGGGCCAACGGCGTGCTCCAGCTCGCCGTGCACGATCTGCGGACCTGGACCCACGACGTGCACCGCACGGTCGACGACACCCCCTACGGCGGCGGGCCGGGCATGGTGATGCGCCCCGAGCCGTGGGGTGAGGCACTGGACGCCCTCGCGCCGGTCGACGCCCCGCCGCCCCGGCTGCTGGTGCCGTCGCCGGCCGGTGCCCCGTTCACCCAGGCCATGGCGTACGAGTTGGCGGCCGAGTCGCATCTGCTCTTCGCCTGCGGTCGCTACGAGGGGATCGACCAGCGGGTCCTCGCGCACGCCGCCACCCGGATGCCGGTCACCGAGGTGTCGCTCGGTGACTACGTGCTCTTCGGTGGCGAGGTCGCGGTCCTGGTGATGCTGGAGGCGGTCACCCGGCTGCTGCCGGGGGTGCTGGGCAACGCGGGCTCGCTGGACGAGGAGTCGCACGCGCACGGGCTGCTGGAGGCACCGATCTACACCAAGCCGCCGAGTTGGCGTGGCCACGACGTGCCGGAGGTGCTCCGCTCCGGTGACCACGGCAAGATCGCCCGCTGGCGGCGCGAGGAGGGCCTGCTGCGCACCGCTGCCCGCCGGCCTGACCTGCTGGCCGCGTTGCCCGCCGATCGGCTCGACAAACGGGACATCGCGGCCCTGGACCAGGCCGGATTTCGGTCGCCGCCGGGGGATGTGGCAAAGTAGGGGGGTTGCCGCAACCGTCCGCGCCCGCGGGCGGCTGCGAGGATCCCCGACGGGGGTCGGTCCGCCGATCACCACCCGGGAATCAGAATCACCCACCCGCGCACCGACTGACGGTGCGCCGTGAGCCTCACGAGGACACAGCGATGAATATCCTGGACGCCCTTGACGCCCAGTCGAAGCGGACCGACCTTCCCGACTTCCGGGCCGGTGACACCGTCAAGGTGCACGCCCGCGTCGTCGAGGGCGCTCGGTCCCGTGTCCAGATCTTCCAGGGCGTCGTGATCCGCCGCCAGGGTGACGGTCTGCGCGAGACCTTCTCGGTCCGCAAGGTCAGCTTCGGCGTCGGCGTCGAGCGGACCTACCCGATCAACGGCCCGGGCATCGACCGGATCGAGGTCGTGACCCGCGGTGCCGTGCGTCGCGCCAAGCTCTACTACCTGCGCGAGCTGCGCGGCAAGAAGGCCAAGATCAAGGAGAAGCGGGAGCGGCAGCCCAGCTGACCTCCGGCTCGCCACGCCGCCCGAGCTGCGCGTATGCCGTACCGACCAGAGCGCACTACCCTGGTCGTACGGGCGCAGTGAGGCGGCGGCCCCGCCCACGTGGCGGGCAGTTGTCCACTACCGCCCGTGGAGCCTCGACGAGGCTCCCGGGCGGTGGTGTTTCTGCGGACCGGGGAGTGGCGTGGTGCAGACGCTTGACGATGACGGCACCGTCGATCCGTGGCGTCGACGGGCTCGCCGCACGCGCCGACAGATGCCTCTCTGGCAGGAGTTGCCGCTGCTGCTGGTGGTCGCGTTCTGCCTCGCGGTGCTGATCCGCACCTTCCTGCTCCAGGCGTTCTTCATTCCGTCCGGCTCGATGGAGGACACCCTCCTCATCGGCGACCGGGTGCTGGTCAACAAGGTCGTCTACGACGTCCGTGACCCGCTGCGCGGCGAGGTGGTGGTCTTCCGGGGCACCGACCGCTGGGCGCCGCAGGTCGACGACCAGCCGAAGCCGGGCGTCGTCGGCCGGCTCACCCGCACTGTCGGCGACCTGGTCGGGGTGAGTCGCCCCGGTGAGAAGGACTTCATCAAGCGGGTGATCGGTCTGCCCGGTGACCGGGTCCAGTGCTGCGACAGTCAGGGTCGGGTGACCGTCAACGGCACCCCGCTCAACGAGTCGTACGTCCTGCGGGACTCACCACTGGACCTGCCACCCAACCCGGCGGAGTGTCGCTCCCGGCGCTTCGACGAGGTGGTCGTGCCGCCCGGTCAGATCTTCGTGATGGGCGATCACCGCGAGGTCTCCCAGGACGCGCGTTGCCAGGGGCCGGTGCCGATCGACAACGTGGTCGGCCGGGCCTTCACGGTGGTCTGGCCCTCGTCGCGGTGGAGCGCGCTGTCGGTGCCGTCGACGTTCGAGGACGTCTCCGGGCCCGCCACGGCATCTCCCGGTGTGCCCCCGGTTCGACCGACTCCGCAGGGCGGTGTGCTGCTGATACTTCCATTGGCAGCCGCGCTACGCGGTTCCCGCGCGTTCCGGGCGGTGCCGTCCAGCCGGGCAACGTAGGCTCCTTGGCGTGATTGACGAGCAGACCGACAAGCCGCGCAGCTCCTTCTGGAAGGAGCTGCCGATCCTGCTGGGTGTGGCGATCCTGGTCGCGGTGCTGGTCCGCGCCTTTGTGCTGCAGACCTTCTTCATCCCCTCCCCGTCCATGGAAAACACCCTCAAGATCGATGACCGGGTGTTGGTCAACAAGCTGGTCTATGACTTCCGATCCCCGCACCGCGGCGAGGTGATCGTGTTCAAGGCTCCGACCGAGTGGAGCGGCAACCCCGACGGTGAGGACTTCATCAAGCGGGTGATCGGCATCCCCGGCGACCACGTGGTCTGCTGTGACCCAGAGGAACGGCTGATGATCAACGGCAAGTCGCTGGACGAGCCGTACATCTTCTCCATGGACGGGATTCGCGACAAGCCCGCCGACCAGGAGTTCGACATCACCGTGCCGGAGGGCCGGCTGTGGGTGATGGGCGACCACCGTTCGGCCTCCGGCGACTCCCTGGAGCACTGGCAGCAGTCCCAGCAGGACATCATGGAAGCCACCATCCCCGAGGACGACGTGGTCGGGCGGGCATTCACCGTCTTCTGGCCGGTCAGCCGGGCCACCTGGCTGACAGTGCCCGACGGGTTCGACGGCATCCCCAAGCCGTAGGCCTACGGGGGCGTGGGCGATCCGTCGTCGGTCTGGCAGGCTGGTGCGGTGACCGTGAGCGCGAGGAGTGAGCTGGCGAGCCCCGCGGGCGCGAACAGTGGCGACCGTGTCTACACCCCTCGGCGTGCGGCCCGGGTGCTGCTCGTTGACGCGGCTGGCCGGGTCCTGCTGTTCGAGGGCTTCGACCCGGCCCGACCCGGGCACCGATACTGGTTTACTCCGGGCGGCGGCCTTGATCCGCTGGAGTCTGCGGCGGCGGGCGCGGCCCGAGAGTTGGCCGAGGAGACCGGCCTGCTGCTCGACCCGGCCGAGTTGGGCGAGCCGGTCTGGTCCGACGCGACAGAGTTCTCCTTCGATGGCGTCTGGTACCGCCAGGAACAGGATTTCTTCCTCTTCCGGGTGGAATTCTGGCAGGTGGACACCACGGGCTTCAACGACATCGAGCGGCGCAGCATCGCCGACCACCGCTGGTGGCTGCCCGACGAGTTGGCGGCCAGCGGCGACCGGTTCTACCCGCCGGAGCTGCCCGCCCTGCTAGGCCGGTTGGGGCAGTCGACCACCGCCGACCAGGACGAGGCGTCGTGCTGACCCCGCCGCGTACCGTGGTGCGCCGTGAGGCCGGCCTGTACGCCCTGGAGCGGGCGTTGCAGCGGCGTGGCTTCCGGCACGTCGCCGGTGCCGACGAGGCGGGCCGGGGGGCGTGCGCCGGTCCACTGGTCGCCGCCGCGGCGGTGCTGCCCGAGGGGCGGCGCGGCGAGATCGAAGGGCTGGCCGACTCGAAGCTGCTCACCCCGGCCAGCCGGGAACGGGTCTACGCGGAGGTCGTGGACCGCGCCCTGGCGTACGCCGTGGTGGTCATCCCGGCCGAGGAGGTCGACGCCCGGGGCCTGCACGTGTGCAACCTGGCCGCGATGCGCCGGGCGCTCGCCTCGCTCACCACCCACCCGGAGTACGTGCTGACCGACGGGTTCGGCGTGGACGGGTTGGGCGTGCCCGGGCTGGCGGTGTGGAAGGGCGACCGGGTGGCCGCGTGCGTGGCGGCGGCCAGTGTGCTCGCCAAGGTCACCCGGGACCGGCTCATGGTGGAGCTGGACGGGGTGTTCCCGGCGTACGGGTTCGCCGAGCACAAGGGCTACATCACCCCTGAGCACTCGGCGGCGCTGCGGGAGCACGGACCGTGCCGGGAGCACCGGTTCTCGTACGTCAATGTGGCAGCGGTCTCCGGCCGCGACGGCCGGCCGCCGCGCGCCCGGCGGCCCGGCAACCACGGCCCGGATGAGCCGATGGAGCGTTCGCGGGCGTCAGGGGGTACCGTCGGCGTGGCGTTGGGCGAGCAGCCTCGGCCTCCGACGCCGGTGGGGGAAGATGTGGCCATGGAAGGCGGAGTGCGATGAGCGCGGAAGATCTCGAGAAGTACGAGACCGAGATGGAGCTGCAGCTCTACCGGGAGTACCGCGACATTGTCCGCCAATTCTCCTATGTGGTGGAGACGGAGCGCCGGTTCTACCTGGCCAACCAGGTCGATCTGCACGTGCGCAACTCCGACGGCGAGGTCTACTTCGAGGTGGAGATGCACGACGCCTGGGTGTGGGACATGTACCGTCCTGCCCGCTTCGTGAAGAACGTCCGGGTGATGACCTTCAAGGACGTCAACGTCGAGGAGCTGGAGAAGCCCGACATCTCCCTGCCCGCCGACTCCGGCTTCGGCGGCTGAGCGCACCCCAGCCGCCGGCTGTGCCACGGGCCCCCACCCGTGGCGTGCCACCCGCCGCCGGTCACTCGGCCGGCACCACGACCTCGACCCGCTGCGCCATGTTGTTGGCGAAGCCGCCACGGTTCCACGGTTGCTCGACCGGCTGGGTCCGCCCGGACGCGTCGGTCGCCCGCGCGCCGAGCACATACCGGCCGGGGGTGGCGACCCACTCGTACCGCCAGCGCCGCCAGGCGAAATCCCCCGCGTCCGTCGGGTCCAGCTCGGCCGGCGCCCAGCTCTCCCCGCCATCAATGGTCACCTCCACGGCGACCACCGGCGCGTGCCCCGACCAGGCCCGACCATCCAGGGTGCAGGGGCCGGCCCGCAGCACCCGACGGCGGGACATGAAATCGGGGAAGCCGGGCGGGCGGACCAGCGCACGCGGCTCGATCCGGGTGACCGGCACCCCCGGGTCGTCGGCGTCGCGGCGCACCCGGTAGGCCACCGCGTTCTGGTAACCCTCGAACGGCTCGGTCCGCAGCTCGATCGAGTGGACCCACTTGACGTGCGCCATGCCGTACCACCCCGGCACGATCAGCCGCAGCGGCGCACCGTGCTGCGGCAGCAGGGGAGCGCCGTTCATCTCGTACGCCAGCAGCACCTCCTCGCGCAGCGCGTCGGCGACCGGAAGCGCCCGCTGGTAGTCCTGCTCGACCCCGCGCTCCACGCCGTGATCGGCGCCGGTGAAGACCACGTCCACCGCGCTCGGGTCGATGCCCGCCTCCCGCAGCAGCGGTGCGAGGGGGGTGCCGGTCCACTCGGCGTTGCCGACCGCCTCGACCAGCCACGGCTGGCTGACCGGCCGGGGGTGCAGCAGAGCCCGGCCGTTGCCGGCGCACTCCAACGTCACCTGCCGGGTGACCCGGGGCCGCTCGCGCAGCTCGGCGAGGGTCACCGTCAGCGGCCGGTCCACCGCCCCGCCGATGGTCAGCGTGTGCGTCGCCGGGTCGAGCGCCGGGATGTCGTAGTGGATCAGCAGGTAGTGCAGCCCGGCCGGGGTGACGTCGTAGCGCAGCGCCTCCAACGGAATGCCGTGGTTGCGGGCCGCGAGCTGCAACTCCTCGGCGCTGATCGCCTCGTCCGGCTCGGCGAGCCTCGACGGGCCGCTCACGTCGGCCACGGTCGGCCCGGTGGGGGACGACGTCCGGTCAGCGCGAGTGGTCATGTGGGCCTCCCCGGTACAGACGGCGGCACCCGCCGTACGCGGCACAGCCTAGGCCCTCCGTGGCGACCCGAAAACGGCACCGGAGCTACCTCGGCGATCGCGCGGCGGGCCGGGCATAGCAGATCATCGAGGCCGTCGGGTGGCCGTCCACAGCACCTCCGGTTGTCCACAGGTCCGTCGGGCGGGCTGGCCGACGACCCCACCTCGGCCGGAGGCTGCCGTCATGCGACCGCCAGCCGCCCGTTCGATCCGACGCACCGTCCTGCTCTGCGCCGTGCTCCCGCTCGCGCTGACCGCCCAGCTCTGCGGGCTGGCGGTGCTGGTCGCGGCGCTGCCCGGCCAACCACCGACGCCGACCGTGCCGGTCGCGGCCCTGACGGTGCCGGTCGCCGACCCGACGCCCGCCGGGCGGTTCCGCTGGCCGGTCGACGGGCCGCCACGACCGGTACGCGGGTTCGACCCGCCGCCCCGACCGTGGCTGCCCGGCCATCGCGGCGTCGACCTGGCCGCCCCGGCCGGAGCGACGGTCCGCAGCGCCGGGCCGGGCACCGTGCTCTTCGCCGGCCTGGTGGCCGGTCGACCGGTGGTCACCGTGGGCCACGCCGACGGGCTGCGGACCACCCACGAGCCGGTCCAACCCGCCGTACGCCCCGGCCAGCCGGTCATCGCCGGCGTGCCGCTCGGCGAGCTGCTGCCCGGGCACCCGGGTTGCCCGGCCGAGGCGTGCCTGCACTGGGGATTGCGCCGGGGCGAGGAATATCTCGACCCACTGGCCCTGCTCGGCCTCGGCCCGGTGCGCCTACTCCCGGTCGGTCCGGCTCCGGTGTCCGCCCTCGGCCGTCCGTCAGCGCTGGGCGAGCAGTGCCGGCAGCCGTGCGGCCAGCCGTTCGTATTCGTCGGCGGCGTTGTAGACCTGGCCGGTGAGCCGCAGCCACCCCCGGCCGTTCCAGCTCATCACCGCCACCTCGGCGGCGAGCCGCTCACCGATCCGCGTCTGCAACGCCCGCGCGGCGTCGATCGTGGTGCCCGTTCCGGACGGCAGCGGGATGAGGCGCAGAGCCACCTCCGGCCCGCCGGGGCCGGGCAGATCAGCGGGAGCCACGCCCAGGGCGTCCCCCACCACCCGTTGGCCGTACGCGGCGAGCGCGGCGTTGTGCGCCCGCACCCGGTCGACCCCGAGACTGCGCATCGTGAACAGGCCCGCCGGAGCGGCCAGCCAGGGCGTGTAGTCGAGCGTCGCCTGCCACTCGAGCCGGGCCGGGAAACCCGACTCCTGCTCCCAGGACACCACCAGCGGCTCGATCCGGTCCCGCCACTGCGGCGCCACCGTCAGCAGGGCGGTCCCGCGCGGGGCGTACGCCCACTTGTGCAGGTTGCCCACCCAGAAGTCCGCGCCGAAGCTGGCCACCGGGGTGGACAGCATGCCCGGGGCGTGCGCGGCGTCCACCAGGACGGGCACACCGTGTTCGCGGGCCACCCCGGCGATGGCGGCGACCGGGAAGAGCTTCGCGGTCGCCGAGGTGAGCTGGTCGACGACGAGCAGCCGGGTCCGCCCGGGACGCAGGCCGGCGCGGACCGTCTGCACGATCTGCTCGTCGGTGGCGGCCAGGGGGATCGGCAGGACCCGGCTGACCGCGCCGGTGCGGCGGCACTCACGCTGGATGGCAAGGCTCACCGCCCCGTACCCGTGGTCGGTGCTCAGCACCTCGTCACCGGCCTTCAGGCCCACCGACTGAAGCACCACGGCGACGCCGGTGGTGGTGTTGCCCACCAGGACGCTGCCGTCCGGGTCGGCGCCCAGGAACCCGGCGAGGTGCCGGCGGGTGTGCGCGATCCGGTCGACCAGCCCCTGGGTGAAGAAGCGCAGCGGGTTCGCCTCCATCTCGTCGCGCAGGCGCTGCTGGGCGCGCTGCACACCGATCGGCACCGCGCCGAACGCGCCATGGTTGAGGTGGCTGACCGCCGGGTCCAGGGAGAAGAGCAGGCGGGCGCCCGGGATCGGCTCAGGGGGCTGCGGGACGCTCACTTGATGATCGTAACCGTCGGGCTCGGGCACCCTCCGGTCCTTGGTCAGGCGCGTGCGTGGCCTCCGCCCTTTGCGCCCTCTCGGCGCCTGGTCAGGCGCGTGGGTGTGCCTGCCGGTACGCGGCACGCAGCCGCTCGACCGAAACGTGGGTGTAGATCTGAGTGCTCGCCAGCGACGAGTGACCGAGCAGTTCCTGCACGGCGCGTAGGTCAGCGCCACCCTCCAGGAGGTGGGTGGCCGCGGAGTGGCGTAGATCGTGCGGGCTGGTCCGGGGCAGCCCGGCGGTCTCGGCGGACGCCGCGACGATCTGACGCGCAGTCGTCGGGTTGAGCCGACCACCCCGGGCACCCAGCAGCAGCGCGTCGCCGGAGCGCGCGCCCGCCATCGCCGGCCGACCCCGGCGCAGCCACTCGTCCAACGCCCGCTGGGCGGGCACCCCGTACGGCACCGAGCGCTCCCGCCCGCCCTTGCCGAGCACCCGGATCACCCGCCGACCGTGATCGACGTCGCCGACATCCAACCCGCACGCCTCGCTGACCCGTACGCCGGTGGCGTAGAGCAGCTCCAGCAGCACCCGGTCGCGCAGCGACACCGCCTCGGCCCCGTCCGCTGCGCCCGAGGTCGACCTCCCCGCTGGTTGCGTGAGCGCTGGGTTCGAGTGCGGCTGGTCGGTGAGCGCCGGGTTCGTGGCTGACGGGGTGGTGGGCCGGGTCAGCCGGGACGGTGCCTCGACCAGGGCGGCGGCCTGGTCGGCGCGCAGCACGCTGGGCAGCTCCCGATGCGCGCGAGGGCTGGCCAGCGCCGCGCCCACGTCAGCGGGGAGCAGCCCGGCCCGGTGTGCCCAGGCACTGAACGCCCGCGCCGACGCGGCCCGCCGAGCCAGCGACGTGCGGGCCGCACCGGTGGTGCGCTGCCGCGCCAGCCAACTGCGCAGCACCGACAGGTCCAGCTCGGACAGGTCGACGCAGCCCATCCGGACCGCGTGGTCGAGCAGCGAGACCAGATCGGTGACGTACGCGCGAACGGTGTGCGCCGACCGGTTACGGACCCTCGACAGGTGCTCGGCGAAGTCGTCGACCGCGTCACGCAGCGCCGGTGGCAACGCCTGGTGCATGGCCCGGGTGCCCCGGTCCGGCCGGCTCATCGGGGCCGCGCCAACCTGCTGGCCGGTCCACCGGACCAGGCACTCTCACTGACAGCTGGCACGGCCCCAGCCTACGGCCGGTCCGCTCACGTCACCGGACCCGACGGTGCCGGTGTTTCGCCTTCTAGCGGCTGTTCTTCTTCTTGTTCAGGACGACGACCAGGCCGACGATCAGCACGGCGGTCGTGACGAGACAGCAGAGCACGCTGATGTGCCACGGCTTGATTGCACCCATGACCGGGCACCGTACCGGCAAAGTCGCCGGGCCGGGGCCCCGAGCACGAGGGCACGCGGCTTCCCGGACGACAACCCCGGGCCGGCCGCGAACCGATCCGCTCAGGCACCGGACGTATTCGCCGCCGCACGCTTGGTTTTGGTCGGCGGGGTGAGGGCGTAGCCGTCCTCGCGACGGACCACCATGGACAGTTCCTCCAGCAGCGACAGCTTGCGCAGCGCGGTCCGTACGTCGACACCGGCGCGGGCGGAGAGCCGGTCCACGCCCATCGCGCCTCGGCGGGGCAGCGCCTCCAACAGCGACCGCGCGTCATCGTCCAGCGCGTCGGTGGGCCGCTGCGGTCCGCGCGCCAGCGGGGCCAGGTCCGCGCCGATCCGGCCCACCTCCTCCAGCACGTGGGCCACTCCGGTGACCAGCCGGGCCTTGTCGGGGAACTCGCGCAGGAACTCGTGTGTGCCGACGGACATCGCCGAGGTCACCGGCCCCGGCACCACCATGGTCACCCGATTGGCGTGGATGGCTCGCCGCGCGGTCTGCGTCGCGCCGCTGCGCGCCGACGCCTCCACCACGACGGTGCCCCGGGTGCCCACGGCGATCACCCGGTTGCGGATCAGGAACCGGGGCCGCAGCGGCTCCGCACCCGGCGGCCACTCGCTGACCAGCAGCCCCGTCTCGGCGATCCGGTCGAAGAGCGCGGCGTTGCCCATCGGGTACGGACGGTCGAGCCCGCAGGCGAGCACCGCGACGGTCAGACCGCCAGCGGTGAGGGCGCCGCGGTGGGCGGCGGCGTCGATGCCGAACGCGCCACCGGACACCACAGTCCAGTCCCGCTCCGCCAAGCCGTACCCCAGCTCGGTCGCCACGTGCTGCCCGTAGCCGGTGGCGGCCCGTGCCCCCACCACTGCCACCGAGCGGTCCAGGGCCTCGCCGAGTGGCCAGCTCCCGCGTACCCAGAAGCAGAGCGGTGGGGCGGTCTCAGCGTCCACCCGGCGGCTGACGTCCGGCAGACGCAACGTGGCCAGGCCGGCAACCTGGGTCGGCCACTCCTCGTCGTCCGGGGTGACCAGCCGGGCACCCAGTCGTTCCGCCCGCTCCAGGGCCTCCGCCGCCACCGCCCGTGCGTCGCCGGCCGCCGAGCGTGCGGCGACAGTGGTGTGCAGCCAGCCGTCCGAACTGCCGCCGTCGAGCAGCAGATCCAGGGTCGCCACCGGGCCGTGCCGTTCGACCAGCCGGTGCACCGCGCGGGTGCCCGGCTCCGCCAGCCAGGTCAGGGCGACCCGGGCCAGTCTGCGTTCGTCCTCGGCGCTCACGTCGCCTCTCCCGTCCGTAGTTGAAGCGCTTCCCGAACGTCGTCCTGGTCCGGTCGGTCGCGACCGTCCAGGTCAGCGATGGTCCAGGCCATCCGGATCACCCGGTCGAAACCGCGCGCCGACAGCGAGCCGGAGTCGAGCCGGCCACGCAGTTCGGCGGTGACCCGGGCTGGCAGTCGCCACGGCGGTCGGCGCAGGTGCGGGCCCTCGACCTCGGCGTTGAGCCGCCGGCCGAGGTCGGCCCAGCGAGCGGCCGCCGCCTGCCGGGCTGCCATTACCCGCGCGGCGACCGTCGCCGAGGGCTCGACGTCGCCGTCGGTCGCCATCAGCTCGGCCGCCCGTACCGGCATGAGCCGCACCTGGACGTCGATCCGGTCGAGCAACGGCCCGGAGAGTTTGCCCAGGTAGCGGCGGCGGACCAGCGGCGAACACTCGCAGTGCGCGTCGCCGGCCGGCTTGGCGCACGGGCACGGGTTGGCCGCCAGCACCAGTTGGGTGCGCGCCGGGTAGACGGTGCCGCCCCCGCTGCGGCTCAGCTGGATCTGGCCGTGCTCCAGCGGTTGGCGCAGTGCCTCCAGCGCACCCTTGCTGAACTCGGGAGCCTCATCCAGAAAGAGCACCCCGCGATGTGCCAGCGACACCGCGCCGGGCCGGGCCAGCCCCGACCCGCCACCGACCAGCGAGGGCACGGTCGCGGTGTGGTGTGGTGCCTGGAACGGTGGGCGACGCAGCAACCGACCGCCCGGCGGCAGCAGCCCGGCGACCGAGTGCAGCGCGGTGACCTCCAGCGCCGCGTCGTCGTCCAGCTCGGGCAGGATGGACGGCAACCGTTCGGCGAGCATCGTCTTGCCGGCGCCGGGCGGGCCGAGAAGCGCCACGTGGTGCCCGCCGGCCGCGGCGACCTCCAGGGCCCGCCGGCCCAGCTGCTGCCCGGCGACGTCGGCGAGATCCGGCCCACCGACCGCCGGTGCCGGGATGTCCGCCGGTGGCTCGATCAGCGGGGTTCCGTCGCGAACGAAGGCGACGAGCCGGTGCAGGGTGTCCACCGCGCGCACCCGTACGCCGGGGATGACGGCGGCCTCGGCGGCGTTGCCGACCGGGACGATCACCCGCGCGACGCCGGCCTGGGCTGCGGCGGCGACCATCGGGAGGACGCCGCGTACCGGTCGGACGGTGCCGTCGAGCCCCAGCTCGCCGAGGACCACCACCCCCTCCAGGGGAAGCAGCGGCAGCTCACCTGAGCCGCCCAGCAGCGCTGCGGCGATGGCAAGGTCGAAGGCCGAGCCGAATTTCGGCAGCGTGGCGGGGAGCAGGTTGAGGGTGATCCGCCGGTTGGGCCAGCGTTGGCCGGAGTTGACCACGGCGGCACGGACCCGGTCACGGGCCTCGTGCAGGGCGGTGTCCGGCAGGCCGGAGATCACCACCGCTGGCAGGCCGGCGGCCAGGTCGGCCTCCACCTCGACGAGGTGGCCGGTCACCCCGACCAGCCCCACACAGAGCACCTTCGCGTAGCTCACGGCGCGTCACCGATCCTCCGGGTGCGCATGTCAGAACGCGCCCTTGAGGTGGTCGACCTGCGCCGGCCCCGCGTCGGGTAGCAGCACGGACAGCACATCGAAGCGCACCTCCTCGGCGGTCGTGCCGGTTTCGGTCAGCCACCGGGCGGCGAGCCCACGCAGCCGGCGGGCCTTGGCCGGCACCACCGCCTCGGCCGGGGTGCCGAAGCCGTCACCTCGGCGGGTCTTGACCTCGCAGAAGGCGAGCACGTGCCCGTCCCACGCGATGATGTCGATCTCCCCGGCCGGGCAGCGCCAGTTTCGGGCGATCGGGCGCAGCCCCGCCTCGGTCAGGTGCCGGGCCGCGCACCGTTCGCCGTACGCGCCAACCGCCTGGTTCCGCTTCGTCATGGCCGGCACGGTGCCCGCCGGAGGGCGATCGTCGCGACCCGGCGGCGGCCCAACTGTGGACAACGGGTGTGCTGTGGACAGTCAGACGATCATGCTCGCGCTGTGCTAGCGGCGTCGCGGACCGACTTTTCACCACCGATCACGATTCGTGCCCCGCGCCACTGGTGATCGGCGGCGCGGTCGGCCGGGGCCGAGATGGCGCGGGCGTGGCCGGTCGCATACGGTGCCGGACGTGGACGGACGACGGAGCTTCCCGGAAGATCAGGAGTCGCGCTGGTACCCCGACGAGCGGGGGCGCGGTTACGGCGAGTCGGAGTGGCGCGGTACGGGCGAACCCCGGTACCGGGACAGTGAGATTCCCGAGCAGCGTGGTGCGGAAGACGCCCGCTCCGTCGAGGACACCGGGGTCGGCCGCCGCCGGGAGCCGGACTCGGGACACTTCGGCGCGGTGGACGCGAGCCGCTTCGGCGGTACGCCGGAGTCGGATTCGGGCCGCCTGAGTGCGGTGGACCCGGGCCGTTTCGGTGCACCGGAGCGGGACTCGGACCGCTTTCCGGCGGTGGACGCCCAGTCCGGACGTTTCGGGGCGAGTGAGAACGACTCCGGGCGCTTCGGCGCGGTGGACCCCTACGGTGACGTCCGGCCGGAGACCGACGGATACCGGGCGACCCGTTCCCGCCGGGCGGACCGGGACCCGTCGGAGATCTCGGGTGAGCTGCCCGGTCGTCGGGCCGCCCGGGAGCCGGCAGCCGCCGAGACCCCGCTGGCGAGCGCCACGCCGGAGGTCGCCCGCGACACCACGTCCCCGGCCGTCGCGCCGGGCGGTGTGCTCGCCGACCCGGCTCGTCCCGCTCCGCTCACTGCGTACCCGATCATCGAGCCGACCCGGGGTGGCGGCGACCTGCCGCACCCGCTGGAGATGCCGACCGGCGCGATGCCGGGGATCGGGCCCCGCCCCGACCTGCCGGCAGCCGAGCCGCCGGTGTACCCACCGGCCGCCGACGGCGTCTATCGGACCCGGCGACCGGTGCTGGCCGTGCTCTTCGCCCTGCTGGCGCTGATCTTCGAGGTCCCCGCGCTGCGGGTGCTGCTGGCGGGCGTGACCAGCGACCCGGTGGACGCCGGGAACGTGGTGGTAGGTATCGCCCTGGTCGCCGGGCTGCCGATCTTCGCGATCGGGCTGTACGGGCTACGAACCGGAGGTCTGGCGCTCGCCGACAACGGTCGGGGCTGGCTCCGCCCGCCGACGGCCTACCTGACCGTCGGCCTGGTGCTCTTCGTGGCCGCCGCGCTCGCCGCCGGCTGACCCGGAGCAGCGCCCCACGCGCACCCCGGGGCGGCTGAACGGGTGAGGGGCGTACACTGGCCAACTGGCGACCGCCTCGTGCGGTCGACCTCGCGCGCCCTCTTCACGAAGAGTCGTGGAGCGACGGCCTCCCTGGTCCCGATCTTGATCGGGTCCACCATGGGCCGGCGACCAGGCGCCAGGACGCCCGGCCACCGGCCGGGCGTGACAACCAGGGACCTTGAGGAGTACCCCAACCATGGCCGTCGTGACCATGCGTCAGCTGCTGGAGAGCGGTGTCCACTTCGGGCACCAGACCCGGCGCTGGAACCCGAAGATGAAGCGCTTCATCATGACCGAGCGCAACGGCATCTACATCATCGACCTGCGCCAGACCCTCGAGTACATCGAGAAGGCGTACGAGTTCGTGCGTGGGACCGTCGCCGAGGGTGGCAGCATCCTGTTCGTCGGCACCAAGAAGCAGGCCCAGGAGGCGATTGCCGAGCAGGCGACCCGGGTCGGCCAGCCGTACGTCAACCACCGCTGGCTCGGTGGCATGCTGACCAACTTCCAGACGGTGTACAAGCGGCTCCAGCGGATGAAGGAGCTGGAGGCCCTGGGTGACCTCAGCGGCACCGCCGCCGGTTACACCAAGAAGGAGACCCTGCAGCTCTCCCGCGAGAAGATCAAGCTGACCCGCACCCTCGGTGGCCTGCGGGACATGCAGAAGCTTCCCGCCGCGGTGTGGATCGTCGACACCAAGAAGGAGCACATCGCCGTCGACGAGGCCCGCAAGCTGGGCATCCCGGTGATCGCGGTGCTGGACACCAACTGCGACCCGGACGAGGTCGACTTCCCGATCCCGGGTAACGACGACGCGATCCGCTCGGCCGAGCTGCTGACCAAGGTCGTCGCCGCCGCCGTCGCGGATGGTCTGATCGCCCGTTCCGGCCGTCGCCGGGGCAACGACGAGAAGCCCGAGGGTGTGGCGAGCGACGAGCCGCTGACCGAGTGGGAGCGCGAGCTGCTCGAGCCGAAGAAGGCCGACGAGGCCGCCCCGGCCGAGCAGCCCGCCGCTGCCGCCGCCGAGCAGCCCGCCAGCCCGGAGCAGGCCGTCACCGAGCAGCCGGCGGCCGCCACCGCGGAGTGACCGCACCGTCGCTGTCCCGCCGTCCGTTTTCGCGAACGGCGGGCAGCGACGGTACGCCGGGCACGATCCGCCCGGATCCGGGTAACCGGCACCTCTGACCATCCACACGCCGTCTCAACACCGAAGAGAGAGCCATGTCCCAAATCACCGCCGCGGACGTCAAGAAGCTCCGCGACCTCACCGGCGCCGGCATGATGGACAGCAAGAAGGCGCTGACCGAGGCCGAGGGCGACTTCGACAAGGCCGTCGAGATCCTGCGCGTCAAGGGCGCCAAGGACGTCGGCAAGCGGGCCGGCCGTACGGCCGCGAACGGCCTGGTCGCCCACTCCGGCAAGTCGCTGCTCGAGCTGAACTGCGAGACCGACTTCGTCGCCAAGACCGACTCGTTCATCGCGCTGGCCCAGCAGCTGGTCGAGCACGGTGACCGCTCCGGCGTGAACACCGCCGAGGAGCTGCTCGCCACCGAGCTCGACGGCAAGGTCGTCGCGGACCTGATCCAGGAGCAGTCCGCCAAGATCGGCGAGAAGCTGGTGCTCAACCGGTTCGCCCGGGTCGAGGGCACCATCGCCATCTACCTGCACCGCAAGGCCCAGGACCTGCCGCCGGCCGTCGGCGTGCTGGTGTCGTACACCGGCAAGAGCGACGAGGCCGGCGACGCCGACGCCCGTGGTGTGGCGATGCAGATCGCCGCGATGCGGCCGAAGTACCTCACCCGGGACGAGGTTCCGGCTGAGGTCGTCGAGTCCGAGCGGCGCATCGCCGAGCAGACCGCCCGCGAGGAGAACAAGCCCGAGGCGGCCCTGCCGAAGATCATCGAGGGTCGGGTGAACTCCTTCTTCAAGGACTTCGTCCTGATCGAGCAGGCGTCGGTGGCCGACAACAAGAAGTCGGTGAAGCAGCTGCTGGCCGAGGCCGGCATCGAGGTCACCCGCTTCGTGCGGTTCGAGGTCGGCCAGGCCTGAGCCGCCAGCGGGCGCCACACGCGCCCGTGAGCAGAAGACGTCAACGAGGAGGCCGCCGGTGTACGTGACAGGCACCGCGGCCTCCTCGTCACATAGGGTCGGCAGCGGCAGGTTCGCGGTACGCGCCGCACGGGGCGTGCGCGTGGGGAAGGGCGGGGCGGATGACGCAGGTTGTGAGTGACCGGACGCTGGAGCTGGACGATCCGACGGCACCGCCGCCGGGGCGCGCCCGCCGGGTGGTGCTGAAGCTCTCCGGTGAGGTCTTCGGTGGCGGCGCGATCGGCGTCGACCCGGACGTCGTCCAGGCCATCGCCCGGCAGATCGCCACCGTGGTCCGCCGCGGCGTGCAGGTCTCCGTGGTGGTCGGCGGCGGCAACTTCTTCCGCGGCGCGGAGCTGCAGAAGCGTGGGATGGACCGGGCCCGCGCCGACTACATGGGCATGCTCGGCACCGTGATGAACTGCCTCGCTCTTCAGGACTTCCTGGAGAAGGAGGGCATCGAGACCCGGGTGCAGAGTGCCATCACGATGGCGCAGGTGGCCGAGCCGTACATCCCGCTGCGGGCCATCCGGCACCTGGAGAAGGGCCGCGTGGTCATCTTCGGCGCCGGCGCCGGGATGCCGTACTTCTCCACCGACACGGTGGCCGCCCAGCGGGCGCTGGAGATCCGGGCCGACGTGGTGCTGATGAGCAAGAACGGCGTGGACGGCGTCTACACCGCCGACCCGCGGATCGACCCCACCGCCAGCAAGCTCGACTCGATCACCTTCTCCGAGGTGCTGCGCCGCAACCTGCGGGTGGCCGACGCGGCGGCGTTCAGCCTCTGCATGGAGAACGGCCTGCCGATGCTGGTCTTCGGCGCGCAGGGTGACGACACCATCATCCGCGCGGTGGGTGGCGACAAGATCGGCACCCTGATCACCGCCTGAGTCCCGCCGATGGCGACGACAGCAGCGGTCTGACGACTTTCAGCAGAGCCCACGACGAGCACAGAAGGAGGCGAGGAGACCGGTGATCGACGACACCCTCCTCGAGGCCGAGGAGAAGATGGAGCGTGCGGTTGAGCACGCCAAGGAGGAGTTCGGCGCCATCCGTACCGGTCGCGCCAACGCCGCCATGTTCTCGAAGGTCATCATCGACTACTACGGCACGCCCACGCCGCTGACGCAGATGGCGTCCATCGCGGTTCCCGAGCCGCGGATGGCCATCATCAAGCCGTACGACAACTCGCAGCTCAACGCCATGGAAAAGGCGATCCGCGACTCGGACCTCGGGGTGAACCCGAACAACGAGGGCACCCAGCTGCGCATCCTGCTCCCGCAGATGACCGAGGAACGCCGCCGCGAGATGATCAAGGTGGCTCGGCACAAGGGCGAGGAGGCCAAGGTGGCGATCCGCAACGTCCGCCGCCGTGCCAAGGAGGAGCTGGACCGGATCGTCAAGGACGGCGAGGCCGGCGAGGACGAGGGCCGTCGCGCCGAGAAGGAACTCGACGACCTGACCCAGCGCTACGTGGCCAGCATCGACGACCTGGTGAAGCACAAGGAAACCGAGCTGCTCGAGGTGTGAGCCATGCTTCGAGGCCCGTTCCCGACGCCGGGAACGGGCCTCGTACTGTAGGTCAGCGGGTCAGCAGGGGATCCAGACGGTCCTGGTGCTCTCGGCGAACTGCTCGCCGGTGTCCCAGTCACGCAGTGCGAAGCGGGCGGTGGCCCGGCCGGGGTGCAGCGCCGGAGCGATCCGGGCGAACGCCATGGTGAGTTCGACAGTGCCGCCGTCGCAGACGATCTCGCCGGCGCCGCGTCCCCCGGTGGCCCAGAGGGTCGGCAGGTCGTCCTGCACCAGCGAGGCGGACATGAGGACGATGCCGGCCGGGCAGTTCCGGGCGGTGGCGGCGACCGACGTTGCCGGGTACGTCACGCCCGGCTCACCGGCGGGCGGCTCGAACGGGAACAGCTCGCTGGCGTGGCGGTCGATGGTGATGCTGGTCCGTGCCGTGGTGGCGGCGGCCGGTGACGCTGCTGCCAGGACCATGGTGGTCACCGTCAGCGCCGCGAGACCGAACTTGTACATGTGAGTGTCCTTCCCCCGTTCGGACGCGCTGGCCGGTGCCGGCGCGTCCGACCAGCGGACCACGCCGGGAGTGTCGGCTCAGTACTCGATCGAGCACGTGACGAGTCGGATCGACGGCTGCGGATCGCCGGCGCTCTGTCGTACCGAATGGGTGTGCGTCGCTGGCCGGTGGCCTGGCGGCGAGGGGTGAGGTCCGTCGGCGTGCCTCGTCCGCCGTGCCGGTCCGGTGTGTGCAGTAGGCTCGGCAGGATTCCCGGCCACCGGGTGGTGAACACCGGGGATCGACCGACCGTCGGGGCGGTCAATCGGAGGAACATCGCACGTGTAGGGGATGCTTGTGGTCTTGCGTCATGTGGTGGATCTCGTGCCGCGTCGCGGTGCGTGATGTCCCACCCCGACCCCTACGGCAGCGAGCCCCGCGGCTGGGACCGACCGGAGCGCCAGGTGGCGCTGCCCTGGCCGGACCAGGAGTTGGAGGCCGGTCAGTGGAGCCGCCGTCCGGCCGCCGGCCCTGAGCTGTACGCCGACCCGCACGCCCGGCCGTACGCCGACCCGCACCCGGCGGACCCGTACGACGAGCGTGGCCGCCCGGTCCGCCCGGACGACCGCTTCGACGACCGCGACCGGCACGGCCGCTTCGACGACCGCGACCGGCACGGCCGCTTCGACGACCGCGACCGGCACGTGGACGACCGCAACCAGCCCGACCGGTACGACGACCGGGTTCGTGGCGACCGGTACCCGGACCGACCTGCCGCCGCTGGCGACGGGCCGCCCCGTTACGACGGCCCGGACCGTGGGCGTTTCGACGCGCCGAGCCACCTCGACGGCCCTCCCGCCCGTTTCGACGACCCGGGTTACCCGACCGAGCAGCTCGAGCCCGTCCGGGCCGAGGTGGTGCCGGACGAGGCTCCGGCGACCGGTCGACGACCGAAGGGGCGACGGCGGGCCAGCCTCGACCGGCCGGCCACCCAGCAGGCGGGCGCCGGACGGGCCGGGCGCAACCTTCCCGCGGCGATCGGGGTCGGGCTCGGCCTCGGTGCGCTGATCGTGGTGCCGCTGCTGGTCTACCCGTTGGCGTTCCTGCCGGTGATCGCCGCCGCGGTCGCCATCGGCAGTTGGGAGATGGCCCGGGCGGTCCGACGCAGCGGCGCGCACCCGCCGCTGGTGCCGCTGATCGCCGGCGGTGTGCTGACCGTGGGGCTGGCCTGGTTCGCTGGGCCGGACGCGCTCAGCCTGGGGCTGCTGGTCACGGTGCTGGGCACCATGATCTGGCGGTTGGGTGACGGGCCGGCCGGGTTCCAGCGGGATCTCACCGCGGCCACCCTGATCGCTGTCTACGTGCCGTTCCTCGCCGGATTCGCGGCGTTGCTGGCGGCTGCCCCCGAGGATGGGTACCTGCGCATCCTGGCCACCCTGATCGGGGTGGTCCTCTCCGACACCGGTGGGTACGCGGCCGGGGTCTCCTTCGGCAAGCACCCGATGGCACCGTCGATCAGCCCGAAGAAGTCCTGGGAGGGCTTCGCCGGCTCGGTCACCGCGGCGGCCCTGGGCAGCGCGTTGCTGCTGTGGCTGATGTTCGAGGTGGCCCCCTGGTGGGGTGCGCTGTTCGGGGTGGCCGTCTCCTGCGCGGCGGTCCTCGGCGACCTGGCCGAGTCGATGATCAAGCGGGATCTCGGCGTGAAGGACATGAGCAACCTGCTGCCCGGCCACGGTGGTCTGATGGACCGACTGGACTCGATCCTGTTCGCGGTGCCGACGGCCTACCTGCTGTTGGCGGTCCTCGTGCCGGTGGTGAGCTGAGGCATGAATCACGGCTACCCGGTCATCCGGCTCCGACGGTCGCGCCTCGTGCGGCACCTCCGGACCGGCACCCGCCGCCGGTGGCGTGACACACTGGAGCAGCCATGACGAGTCTGCCCTTGATCCCCGCCATCTCGGTCGCCCCCGCCGCGCGCCGGGCCTCCATGCCCCCTCAGCACCTCGCTGACCTGGACCTGGCCGGCCGCCAGGCGTTGGTTTCCGGATTGGGGGAGCCGGCCTTCCGCGCCAAGCAGATCTCCAACCACTACTTCGGGCGGTTGGTCCGCGACCCGCAGGAGATGACCGACCTGCCCGCGGCGACCCGCGAACGGCTGGCCGACCAGTTGCTGCCGACGCTGCTCACCCCGGTACGCGAGTTGGCCTGCGACGACGGCGCGACCCGCAAGGCGCTCTGGCGGCTGCACGACGGTGCGCTGGTGGAGAGCGTGCTGATGGGCTACCCGGACCGGGTGACCGTCTGCATCTCCAGCCAGGCGGGGTGCGGCATGGCCTGTCCGTTCTGCGCGACCGGCCAGGGCGGGTTGACCCGTAACCTGTCGACGGCGGAGATCGTCGACCAGGCGGTGTACATGGCCGGGGTGGCCGCCTCCGGTGTGGTCGCGGGTTCCCCGCCGAGGCTGTCGCGTGTCGTCTTCATGGGCATGGGCGAGCCGCTGGCCAACTACAACCGGGTGATCGGGGCGATCCGTCGCCTGGTCAGCCCGGCTCCGGAGGGGCTCGGTCTGTCCCAGCGGCACATCACCGTTTCCACGGTTGGCCTGGTTCCGGCCATCCGCCGACTGGCCAGCGAAGACCTCTCAGTGACCCTTGCGCTGTCGTTGCACGCGCCTGATGATGATCTGCGCGACGAACTCGTGCCGGTAAACCAGCGCTGGAAGGTAGCCGAGGTGCTGGACGCAGCGTGGGACTACGCCGCCCGGACGGGCCGCCGCGTGTCGATCGAGTACGCGATGATCAAGGACGTGAACGACCAGCCGTGGCGAGCCGACCTGCTCGGGCGGCTGCTGGCCGGCAAGTTGGCCCACGTGAACCTCATTCCGCTCAATCCGACGCCGGGCAGCCGCTGGGACGCGAGCCCGAAGCCGGTCGAGCGGGAGTTCGTCCGGCGGTTGCGCGAGGCCGGGGTGTCCACCACAGTTCGGGACACCCGGGGTCGCGAGATCGACGGCGCGTGTGGCCAGCTCGCCGCCGCCGAGGACAACGACACCTTCACCGACCGCGCCGGAGAGGCACCGGCGTGACCGGGCGTGGCGAACGAGACCAGGAGACATAGTGGCGAGTCAGGGTCAGCGTTTCCGGCGCAAGGCGCTCCGCCGGGGATACAAGGTCGACGAGGTGGATGCCTTCCTCGACCGGGTCGAGGCGACGCTCGACGGCCGACAGGTCGGCGCCCCGGTGGCCTCCCAGGAGGTTCACGACGTCGTCTTCCGGGTCCGTTTCAACGGCTACGACGAGTGGCAGGTCGACCTGCACCTGGATCGGGTCGAGCGGCAGCTGGCCGAGCTGGAGGAGCGCAACAGCGCCGGGCGCGGTGGCGACCCCCGGATGGGTGACCGGATGGGCCCACAGGACCGGATGGGGCCGCCGATGCCGATGCGTGATGACCGGGGCATGGTTCCGCAGCCGATGCCGCCCCGGCCGATGCCCGCGCAGGCCGGCCCGCCCTACGGTCGCTACGACGAGCCGACCGGTGCCTTCGCCGGTGGGTACGACGCCCCTCGCGGCGGTGGTTACGACGCGCCACGTGGCCCGGCCGGTCCTCCGATGGGTCCGGGTGGCCCGATGGGCCCCGGTCCGATGGGTGGCCACGGCATGCCGCAGCGCGGTCTGCCCGCCGGCCCCAGTGGGTACGGCCCGGACGACCAGCGCTCACCCGGTGGGTACGGCCCGGACGACCAGCGCTCACCCGGTGGGTACGGCCCGGATGATCAGCGTGGCGGTTACGGCCCCGACGACCAGCGGGCGCCCGGCGGGTATCCGCCGCCGCCGGAGGAGCCGCGCTTTGACGGCTTCGAGGCCGGGCGGCACGGTCGCGCCGACATGACCGCCGAGATCCGGATGCCGGAGCGGGACCTGCGCGACATGCGCCGTGGTCCGGCCGGTCCGCCTCCGCTGCCGCAGCAGGGCATGGGTGGTCCGCCGATGGCGGGCCCGCCGATGGCCGGCCCGCCCGCGGTGGCCGGTCCGCCGATGGGTGGTCCGCCCATGGGTGGCCCCCCGATGGCCGGTCCGCCCGGCAGCGACCTGTACCGGGTCGACCAGATCCGCCGTAGCTTCCAGGTGCGTCGGTTCGGCAGCGGGTACGACCCCGACCAGGTGGACCGGTTCTTCGACACGCTGCTCGGTGGCATGCAGCGCCGCAACCCGATGCCGGTCGACCCGAAGGACCTGGACACGCTCCGGTTCGGCCTGGTGCCGGGTGGCTACTTCGAGGCCGAGGTCGACGCCGCGCTCAAGGACGTGCAGGACATTCTCTTCGGGCGCTGATCCCGACGCGTACGGACGAGGGCCCGTCCCCCGGGTGGGGGCGGGCCCTCGGCGTTCTCGGCCGGTCGTCCGGCGGTGGGTCGGGTCAGGAGCGCAGCCCGTTGCGCCGCAGCACGATGTCGCCGATCACGATGATCAGCAGCAGCGCGGCCAGGCCGATCAGCCAGATGTCCTCGACCTTGCCCTCGTGGTTGCCGCAGATCATCGCCAGCAGCGCCAGTGCGGACAGCACGGCGCCGATCTGCCCGGCCTTGCGGTGCCCGGGCTTGTGCTGGTCTGGCGACGTTACCGGCTCGCTTCCTGCCACTGTCGGTCCTTCCCTCGCGATCGGATCTTTGGTTAGTCTGGCACGCCTCGTGCGCGGCGCGGTGGGGTGGGGGTTTCCTGGCCATCGGCCCTGCCCACCTGGGCTGAATGGCACTACCGGCGTCGCGGGGCGGTGGTCAGACTCGCTCCGGTAGCGTTTGGCGTACACCTGATTGTCTGTTTGAGGGGGACTGTGCGGTGCGAGTGACCGGAACCGGGCACGCCAGCATGCGGATCGACACGGCCGCGGGCAGCATCCTGTGCGACCCGTGGGTGAATCCGGCCTACTTCGCGTCGTGGTTCCCGTTTCCGGACAATTCGCTCCTGGACTGGGAGAGTCTGGGTCAGGTCGACTACCTGTACGTCTCCCACCTGCACCGGGACCACTTCGACGCGAAGCACCTGCGGGACTTCGTCTCGAAGGACGCCACCGTCCTGCTCCCCGAATTCCCCACCTCGGAGATGGAGGACGAGTTCCGGGCGCTGGGCTTCACCAAGTTCCTGAAGGCGCCCAACGAGCAGGTGGTGGAGCTGCCCGGCGGCTTGAAGATCATGATTCAGGCGTTGACCAGCCCGACCGACGGGCCGATCGGCGACTCCTCGCTCTGGGTGGAGTACGAGGGGGTGCGGCTGCTCAACCAGAATGACGCCCGCCCCACCGACCTGAGCGTCTTCGCCGAGCTGGGGCACGTGCACGCGCATCTGCTCCAGTTCTCTGGTGCGATCTGGTACCCGATGGTCTACGAGCTGCCGCAGGCGGCGAAGACCGCGTTCGGCAAGCAGAAGCGCGACCGGCAGTTCGACCGGACCTGGCGGTACATCGACGACCTGAAGGCGTCGCACGTCTTCCCGATCGCCGGCCCGCCGTGTTTCCTCGACGACGCCCTGTGGCAGTTCAACGACATCCACGGCGACGAGGGCAACATCTTCCCCGACCAGTCGGTCTTCCTGTCGGAGTACGCCAAGGTCGGCGGCACCAACGGGATCGTGCTGCTGCCGGGCAGCGTCGCCGAGGTCACCACCGAGGGCGCGAGCACCACCCACCCCGTGCCGGTGGACGAGTTCTTCGCGAACAAGGTCGCCCACCTGGAGGAGATGCGGGAGCGCAAGCGCCCGATCATCGAGGCGGAGAAGGCGTCCTGGCGGCACCCCGAGGTGGACGTGCTCGCTGAGATGAAGCGTCGGATCGAGCCGCTGCTCGACGAGTCGATCTACCTGGCCAAGGGGGTCGGCGGTCCGGTCCGTTTCGACCTGGTGGGGTATGACGGCGAGAGCGTCGAGTCGATCGTGGTGGACTTTCCCGGCAAGGAGGTCCGGCCGTACGCGGACGAGAAGGTGCGCTACCGGTTCCGGACCGAGCGGTCGCTGATCGAGCACCTGCTCTTCATCGACGAGGTGGACTGGGTCAACTCGCTCTTCCTGTCCTGCCGGTTCTCGGCGGCCCGGATCGGCCAGTACAACGAGTTCGTCTACGCGTTCTTCAAGTGCCTCTCCGAGGAGCGCCTCCAGTACGCCGAGGGCTGGTACGACGAGCACGAACGCAGCACCGACGCCGAGGACATCACGTTGGGCGACTGGGTGGTGCAGCGCCGCTGCCCGCACCTGAAGGCCGACCTGACCCGCTTCGGGATCGTCGAGGGCGACCAGCTCACCTGCCAGCTGCACGGCTGGCGCTTCGACCTGCCCTCTGGCCGCTGCCTCACCAGCGTCGGCCACAAGGTCCGCGCCCACCGGGTAGACGCGGAAACCCCAGCCCCCGCCGGCGAAGCGGCGATCTGACCCCCCCGGCCTGATCGATCATGAAGTTATTGCCACCGCCGTCGGCGAGTCGTGGCAATAACTTCATGATCAACGCGGGTCTGAGGTGGGGGTGGGGGACGGTTTTTAGCGGGACAGGTCTTTGAGGATGCGGTTGGCGGCGTTGTGGCCGGCTGCGCCGATGACGCTGCCGGCCGGGTGGCAGCCGGCGCTGCCGGCGTACACACCGTCGATGCCGGTGGCGTAGGGCATCCGGTCGGTGAATGAGACGGTGTTGTCGACGTGGTGGATGTGCCCGCCGGTGATGCCGAAGTGTGCCTCGATGCCCGGCGGTGGCAGCGGCACCACGTCGGCGATCAGGTCGGCGGTGCCGGGGGCGTACCTCTCGACGATCCCGATGAGCCGGTCGACGTAGCCGGGCAGCGCCGCGTCCCAGGTGGTGCCGGCCAGCTCGTAGGGGACGGACTGGACGAAGAGCGCCGACGAGTGGTGCCCGGCCGCGTCGGAGAGCGACGGGTCGACTGTGGTGTGCAGGTACCACTCGATGGTGGGCTCCGCCGGCAGTCGCCCAGCCTGCACATCCGCCCACATCGCTCGCAGCGCGGTCATCGGCGAGGTGGCCGCCCCGCCGACCAGCGACGCCGACCCGGGCAGCAGGTGGATGGTCGAGCCGAACGGGCTCGGCGTACCGTCCGGCAGGCAGGAGAACCGCGGCAGCCCGGTGAGCGCCAGGTTGAGCTTGAGGGTGGTGCCGGGCCGGCGGACCGCCGCCATCCGTTCACCGAGCCGCGCCGGGAGCGCGCCGTCGGGCAACAGGTCCATCAGCCGGTACGGGTCACACGCGCCGAGCACCACCCGGGCGGCCACCTCCCGGCCGTCGGCCAGCACCACCCCGCTCGCCGCGCCGCCGTCCACTGTCACCGCGTGTACCGGCGTACCGGTCAGAATCGTCGCTCCGGCGGCGCGCGCGGCCTCGGCGAACGTCCGCGACACCGTGCCCATCCCGCCCTCGGCGATCATCCAGGTGCCGTCGGAGCCGGGCAGTCTGCACATGTTGTGCACGAGGAAGTTGTGCCCGGTTCCGGGGTCGTCCGGGCCGGCGTTGAGCCCGGACAGGCCGTCGGTGACCGCGTACATGCTGACCAGCAGCTCGGAACGGAACTCGAACCGGGCCAGGTAGTCGGCGACGGAGCCCTGCACCAGGTCGACGAAGACCTCACGCAGCGCCGGGCGGACGTACCGCTCGGCGGTCTCCTGCACGTTCAGCGGCTCTGCCAGCCAGGCCGGCGCCAGGTCTTCCCGCAGCGCGGCCAGCTCGGCCTGCATCGCATCGTCGGCCGCCACGTCGGCGGGGGAGAAGAACTCGGCGAGCTGTGCCCGGGTGGCGGCGGTGTCCCTGCCGAAGAGCAGGTACGGCGAGCCGAGGCCGCCCGGGGTGGGGAGGAAGTAGTGCGGGTCGCGGCGCAGCACCGGGATCCGTACGTCGAGCGTGGCGAGCAGTTCCGGGGGCATCAGCCCGAGCAGGTACGAGCCGGTGGAGTGGCGCAGCCCCGGCACCTTCGGGAACGGGTTCTCGGTGCGGGTCGCGCCGCCGATCACGTCGGCGGCCTCCAACACGAGGACGTCCAGGCCGGCGCGGGCCAGCAGGACGGCGGAGACCAGACCGTTGTGCCCGGCACCGACGATCACGACGTCGGCCTGAGCCGGAATCTCACCACTCATGCCGCCGCAGCCTAGTCCGCCCCACCCACCCCGTCCCCGGTGATCAAGAGGTTTGCGTCATTCGACGGCCGTTCGGTGACGCAAACCTCTTGATCACCGGGGAC
>NZ_QGSZ01000141.1 GCF_003857055.1 Micromonospora inaquosa
GAGGCGGAGGGCTTGAGCTATGTAGTCGAAGCCGGTGGCGACCGTGACCAGGACGGCGGCGGCCATGATCCAAGGGCCGACGGTGGCGAGCGCGGCCGGCATCGGCCAGAGGTACCAGGCGATGGCCAGGATCTGGAGCGCCGTCTTGACCTTGCCGCCTCGGCTGGCGGCGATCACGCCGTGCCGGATCACCCAGAACCGCAGCCCGGTGATACCCAGCTCGCGGACGAGGATCAGCGCGGTCACCCACCAGGGCAGTTGGTCGTACCAGGAGAGCAGCACCAGCGCCGCACCGGTGAGCGCCTTGTCGGCGATCGGGTCGGCCACCTTGCCGACCGAGGTGACCAGACCGAAGCGGCGGGCGATCCAGCCGTCCACCAGATCGGTCGCCGAGGCCACCGCGAAGATCAGGCAGGCCGCCATCCGCCAACCGGCGTGGGTCATCCCGGACATGATCACCGAGGCGGCGAAGACCGGCACCAGCACCAGCCGCAGGGCGGTCAGCGCGTTTGCCGCGTTGACGACGGGCACCACGGCCACCACCCGGCCGGGCGTCGACTCCGTCGCCCCGGTCACCGCCGCACTCCGCTCGGGCCGCCGTGGCGTTCCCGGCACCGCACCACCTGGGTCCCCCGCTCCGCTCGGGCCCGCCGTCACCGTGCCGCGCCGGGCGCCGCCGAGATCATCTCATCCGGCACAGCGAGCAGGTCCACCCCTTCGGTGCCGGTCACAGTTGCACGTACCAGATCGCCCGGGCGCAGCGCGGCCAGGTCGACCCCGCCCTCGACCGGGGCGACCAGGGTGGTGGAGCCGTCGACCTCCGGCGCCTGGTGGGCCGCCCGGCCCTCCACCACACCGTCCTCGATCGAGTCGACCAGCACCTCGACGGTCGAGCCGAGCCGATCCTCGGCCCGCTGCGAGCAGAGCTCGTCGGCGAGCGCGCTGAGCCGGTCGTAGCGCCGCTTGATCGTCGCGGCGGAGACCTTGCCGGGCAGGCCGGCGGCCTCGGTGCCGTCCTCGTCGCTGTAGTCGAACATGCCGATCGCGTCGAGCCGGGCCTCGGTCAGGAACCGGACCAGCTCGTCGACGTCGGCGCGGGTCTCGCCGGGGAAACCGACGATGAAGTTGCTCCGGGCACCCGCGTCCGGGGCCAGGGCGCGGGCACTGGCCAGCAGCTCCAGGAACCGGTCGGTCGAGCCGAAACGCCGCATCCGGCGCAGCACCGGCTCACTGGAGTGCTGGAACGACAGGTCGAAGTACGGTGCCACGCCCGGGGTGGTGGCGATCGCCTCGACCAGCCCCGGCCGGGTCTCAGCCGGCTGAAGGTAGCTGGCCCGCACCCGGACGATGCCGGTCACCGCGGCGAGCTGCGGCAGCAGCTTCTCCAGGGCGCGGGGGTCACCCAGGTCCTTGCCGTAGGAGGTGGAGTTCTCGCTGACCAGCACCAGCTCCCGTACGCCGGACTTGGCCAGCCACTCCGCCTCGGCGAGCAGCTCATCCGGGGTACGCGAGACGAAGGCCCCCCGGAAGGCCGGGATGGCGCAGAACGCGCAGCGGCGGTCGCAGCCGCTGGCCAGTTTCAGGGAGGCCACCGGGCCGGTGTCGAGCCGCCGGCGCAGCACCTGGCGCAGGTGTGCCGGGGTGTGCTCGTCGGTGTCGGTGGGGGTGCGGGTCACGGTGCCGTGGCCGGGCAGCGACACCCCGCTGTCGCGGCGCTGCACCGGAGTCAACGGGAGCAGCTCGCGTCGGTCCCGGGGGGTGTGCGCGGTGATCTGCTCGCCGGCGACGACGGCGTTCAATCGGGCGGCGATGTCCGGGTAGTCGTCGAAGCTCAGCACCGCCTGCGCCTCGGGCAGGCTGTCGGCCAGCTCCCGGCCGTACCGCTCGGCCATGCAGCCCGCGGCGACCACCTTGGCACCCGTTCCGGCGGCGGCGAGCAGGGTCTGGATCGAATCCTGCTTGGCCTTCTCCACGAAACCGCAGGTGTTGACCACCACCACGTCGGCGCCCTCGCCGTCGGTGGTCACCTGCCAGCCGTCGGCGTGCAGGCGGGCGGCCAGCTCCTCCGAGTCGACCTCGTTGCGGGCACAGCCCAGGGTCAGCAGGGCGACGCGACGGCCCTCGACGTGATCAGCGGGAGAAGGAGAGGTGGCAGACACCATCCGAGGGTACCGGGCCGGCCGGGTGAGCCCACGCACGCGGGCTGCGGAGATGGTCGACACCATTTCGGTAGGCCCCGCCCCGTCCGCCGGTCAGCGCGCCGCGGCGGCCACGCGGGTCAGCGCGTCGAGCAGGAAGACCTCGGTGCCGGCCAGGCCGGTGGAACAGAAGACGGAGAGCTGGTCCGCGCTGGTCCGACCGGGGACCGCGCCGGCCAGGATGCCGCCCAGGTCGCGCAACCGCCCGGCGTACGGGGGTGTGGCCGCGAGCATCGCCGGCTGGTAGTCGGCCGCCTGGGCCGGCGAGTCGGTGACCAGCAGGTCGGCGGTGTCCAGCAGGTCGGTGCCGAACTCGCTGCGGTCGCGTTGCTTGAAGCCGACCGCGTTGACGTGTGTGCCGGGGCTGAGGTCGGCGGCGCAGAGCACCGGGGTCGGGCTGGTGGTGGCCAGCACCACCAGGTCCCGCCCGGCGACGGCCGAGCCCGGGTCGGCCACCGCGCGGGCCGGCACGCCCAGTTCGCCACGGACCCGGGCGGCGAAGGCCTCCCGGCGTGCGGCGGACCGGCTGTACACCACCACCTCGCGCAACGGGCGGACCGCGGCGGCGGCCCAGACCTGGGTCCACGCCTGCCGGCCGGAGCCGATCACCCCGAGGGTGGCGGCGTCGGGCCGGGCCAGCGCGTCGACGGCGACACCCCCCAACCCGCCGGTACGACGGGAGCCCAGTTCCTCGCCGACCGCGACCGCCCGGATCGCCCCGGTCCGGGCGTCGTGCAGCACCACCAGTTGCTCGCCCTGCGGGTGGCCGAAGGTGTCGTACGAGCGGAAGCCGTACCACTCGTCGACGAGGTGCCCGGCGGTGAGCACCATCCGGCCGCCGCTCAGTGGTGCGGCGGCCCGGGGTGGCGCGATCAGGCGTCCCTCGTACGCGGCCAGGAGGGCGGCGCGCATGGCGTCGACCGTGGTGGCGGCGTCCAGCGCGGCGGCGACCTCGGGGTCGGCGTAGAGCATGGTCATGATGGCGATACTGCAAGTTGAAGTCAGGTAGAGGTCAATGGACCGTGGCGGTGGTCACCGCCACCCCGCTGGGGTCGGTGCTAGCGTCGGCATCGGCGGCCGGATGCTCGTGGCCGCTCCGGACGAGTGGTGGGCGTACCCGGTCAGGCCAAGACGCCCCGCGTGACGTGCAGACTCGACTCGTCCCGGCGCGGCAGCCCCGGGCCCTTCCCGGTGAGGTGAACGATGGCCTGGCTCGTGCTGGTGATCTCAGGACTGCTGGAGACGGCCTGGGCGATCGCCCTGGACCGCAGCGCCGGTTTCAGCCGGCTGGTCCCGTCCGTGCTGTTCGTGGTGACCCTGCTGCTGAGCATGGCCGGGCTGTCGTACGCGCTCCGGGACATCCCCGTCGGCACCGGCTACGCGGTCTGGGTCGGCATCGGCGCGGTCGGCACCGCGCTGGTCGGGATGCTGGCGCTCGGCGAGTCGGCGAGCCTCCCCCGGATCCTCTGCCTGCTGCTGGTGGTCGCGGGCGTGATCGGGTTGAAGATCTTCCACTGAGGCACCCGTCGGCAGGCGTGACGTACGCCCACAGTGGGTAGTGATCGATTCGTCACGACAGGCTCTCAACCGGAGGAAGACATGGCCGACATGCCGAGCACCGCCCGTCCCCGCAGCAGCGCCGCCCGCATCCTCACCATCGTGGGCTTCGTCTTCGCGGTCCTGGCCCTGCTACTCAACCCGATCATCTTCGGCGTGCTGGGCGTCATCGCTGGCGTCGTCGGCGCGGTGCTGGGTGACAAGCCGCTGGGTTGGTACGCCGCCGTCGCGAGCGTCGTCGCCGCGATCATCAGCCTGGTGATCATCGGTGCGTTGATCAACAACTGACCGCTTCCCCGTCACGGGCCCGCCGGATACCGGCGGGCCCGTCGTGCGTCCGGGGTCGGCTGTCGGTCAGTCCCCGTCGCCGCGCAGGCCGGCCAGGACCTCGTCCAGCTCGTCCGGCTTGACCAGCACGTCGCGCGCCTTCGACCCCTCGGACGGCCCGACCACTCCCCGGGTCTCCATCAGGTCCATCAGGCGACCGGCCTTGGCGAAACCCACCCGCAGCTTGCGCTGGAGCATCGAGGTCGAGCCGAACTGCGAGGTGACCACCAGCTCCACCGCCTGCACCAACAGGTCCAGGTCGTCGCCGATGTCCTCGTCGATCTTCTTCTTGCTCTCCTGCGCCGGGGCCAGCACGTCCTTGCGGAACTCCGGCTCCCGCTGGTCCTTGCAGAACTTCACCACGTCGGCGATCTCGCGCTCGGTGACCCAGGCGCCCTGGATGCGCACCGGCTTGGAGGCGCCCATCGGCAGGAAGAGCCCGTCACCACGGCCGAGCAGCTTCTCCGCGCCCGGCTGGTCGAGGATGACCCGGGAGTCCGCCAGGGACGAGGTGGCGAACGCCAGCCGGGACGGCACGTTCGCCTTGATCAGACCGGTCACCACGTCGACCGAGGGACGCTGGGTGGCCAGCACCAGGTGGATACCGGCGGCCCGGGCCAACTGGGTGATCCGGACGACCGAATCCTCCACGTCGCGCGGCGCGACCATCATCAGGTCGGCCAACTCATCCACGATCACCAACAGGTACGGGTACGGCCGCATCTCGCGTTCGCTGCCCGGCGGCGCCTTGATCTCGCCGTTGCGGACCTTGCGGTTGAAGTCGTCGATGTGCCGTACCCCGTTGGCGGCGAGGTCGTCGTAGCGCATGTCCATCTCGCGGACCACCCAGTCCAGCGAGTCGGCCGCCTTCTTGGCATTGGTCACGATCGGCGTGACCAGGTGCGGGATGCCCTCGTAGCCGGTCATCTCGACCCGCTTCGGGTCGATCAGCAGCAGCCGGACCTCGTCCGGGGTGGCCCGGGTGAGGATGGACACCAGCAGGGTGTTGAGGCAGCTCGACTTGCCCGCGCCGGTGGCGCCGGCGATCAGGATGTGCGGCATCTTCGCGAGGTTGGCCACCACGTAGCCGCCCTCGATGTCCTTACCGAGCGCCACCACCATCGGGTGGTGATCGCTGGTCGCCGCCCGCGAGCGCAGCACGTCGCCGAGAGCCACGTTCTCCGGGTCGGTGTTCGGGATCTCCACACCCACGGCGCTCTTGCCCGGGATCGGGCTGAGGATGCGGACGTCCGGCGACTTCACCGCGTACGCGATGTTGCGGGACAACTGGGTGATCCGCTCAACCTTGACGCCGTGGCCCAACTCCACCTCGTAACGGGTGACGGTCGGGCCACGGGTGAAGCCGGTGACCGCCGCGTCCACATCGAACTGGTCGAACACGCCGGTCAGCGCGGCGATCACCTCGTCGTTGGCCTTGCTGCGGGTCTTCGCGGCGGCCCCGGCACTGAGCATGTTGGCCGGTGGCAGGGTGTAGTCCCCGGCCAGCCCGGTCAACGCGAGCTGCTCGGCCCGGGTCGGGGCGGGCGAGTGCTCCGGCGGCTCAGCCGGCGGCTTGCGACTCGCCGGCACCTTCGCCGGAGACTTGCGCGGCAGCACCATGGTTTCCTGGAGGTCCGCGCCGTCCAGGTCCTCGAAGTCGTCCGGGTCCAGTGGTGGGGGCATCCGCTTCGCCGGCCGCTTACGGGCCGGCTTGGCGGCCGGCTCGTCCGCCTCCTCGCCCGCCTCCGGTGTGCCCACCAGCCCGCCGGCGAGCAGGCCCAGCCGCTCGGGAACCTTGTTGATCGGCGTGGCGGTCACCACGAGCAGGCCGAAGAGCAGCAGCAGAATGAGCAGCGGCACCGCCACCCAGGCGGTCACCGCCCGCTCCAACAACCCACCGACGCCCGCGCCGACCAGGCCGCCGGCGAAGTCACGTTGCAGGGGGTTGGCCGGGTCCTGGCCGATCTGGAGCAGCGCGGCGGTCGACACCAGCAGCGAACCCCAGCCGATCAGCCCTCGACCCCGGTGCGCCGGGTCGGCCGGCTGACGCATCAGCCGCCATGCCCCGATCATCAGCAGCACCGGTACGACCACCGAGATCGCGCCCAGGAACAGCCGGACCGTGTCGGCCAGTCGCGCCCCCACCGGCCCCGCTCCGGACAGCCAGAGCGCCACGGCGGAGAGCAGGGCGAGCCCGAACATCAGCAGCCCGGCACCGTCACGGCGGTGCTCCGGGTCGAGGTCACGGGCCGAGGCGGCCTGCCGGCCGGCGGCGCGCACGGCCCAGCCCATCCCGTGCGCCAGCCCCATCCACAGTGCGCCCACCGCACGGCCGACGTAGACCGCCGGGCCGGGCCGGGGCGGCGTGGTGCGACGTCGGACCGGAGCCCGCGTGGTCTTCTTCGCTGGCTGACGGGCACGACTGTTAGTGCCACCGCGCGGCGACGCGCCGCGCCGCCGGCTCGCTTGAGAGGTACGGCCCGCCATAGAGTCACGGTAACGGTGGGGCCGGGCAGAACCCCGCTTTTCCGGGTCGTGTCCGCGCGTCGTAACACGAACCCCGCCGCCGGTCGTGATATCCGCCTCAGAAGGGATGCCCCATGGCGTCGCCGGAAATCGCGGGCGATCCGGACGATCCGCTGGCCGGGCACCCTGGCGCACTGCGTCCGCTGACCGGCGAACTGGTCGCCGCGGTGCTCGCCGCCCGTGGCCGTTCCGTCGGCCTGACCCCGGACGGCGAGCTGGTGGGCCACTTCGACGACAACATGATCTGGTTCCTTCGCGTCGGCGGCGACGGGGAGCTGTTCCAGATCCGCACCATGGTCAATCCGACCTTCGGCATCGAACGGGTGCCCGACCTGTACGCGTTCTGCAACTCCTGGAACCACGACCGGCTCTGGCCGAAGGCGTTCGTGCACGTCGACGACGACGGTCGAGCCCGGGTGTACGGAGAGGTGATCACCGATCTGGAACGCGGAGTGACCCCCCATCAGCTCGACCAACTGCTCGACTGTGGCATCTCCGCCGGCTGCCAGCTGGCCGTGGCGGTCCGTCGACTGCCCGGCGCGGTGCCGTCGTGACCGGCCGGGACGAGTTCACCGGCAGTCGCACCGGCACACCGCCCACCGGCCCTGGTGACCGCCTCGCCCGGTTCCGGGTGCCAGCGTTGGAGGCGGCGCTCGCCGACGCCCGGGACCTCCCCGACGGCCCGGCCCGGCAGGTGGCCCTGGAACGGCTGGCCGAACGCGCCGACGCGGCCGGCGACGTGCGGTCCGGGATGGAGGCGCGGTTCGCGTTGATCGAGGCGTACCTGTTGCACGGGGAGCGGTGGCGGCTGGTCGAGCCGGTCCGGCGCTGCCGAGCCGCCGCCGACCATCGACCCGACCTGCTCACCGACCCGGAGGCCTGGCTGCTGCTGCGCTACCAGCGGTACGCGGTGGAGGCGCTGCTCGGCACCCCCCGGGTCGGGCTGGACCAGACCCGGTCTCTGCTGCACGACCTGGCCCACCGCGTCGGTGCGGACGGCCCGGACACACCGACCGTCGCGGAGCTGCACTGCCGGATCGCCGATCACCTGGGCGACGAGCCCACCGCCCGGCACTGGTACGAGCAATGGGCCGGAAAGCGGCCCGGTCCGGCCGGCGGCTGCCCGGGCTGCGCCTCGGCCCGGCGCGCCGAGCTGCTGGCCAGCTGGGGCGAGTGGACCGCCGCGCTCACCGAGCTCACCGAAGCCGACGGCGACGGCGATCGGCGATCCTGCACCGACCAGCCCGAACGGGACCTGGTCGCCGGTCTGCTGCCGGCACTGCGTACCGGCGAGCCGACGCGGGCGGCGGCGGCACACGTGCGGGCGTACCGCCGGCACCGACGCGAGCGGGCGGCATTCCCGCACCTCGCCGCGCACCTGCGGTTCTGCGCGCTGGGCGGGCACCTGGAACGCGGGCTGGCCATTCTGGCCGAGCAGCTACCCCGGTTGGACCAGCCGACCGACGATCTCGCCGCCATGGAGTTCGCCGCCGCCGGGGCACTGCTCTGCGCGCTGGCCGTCGAGGCGGGGCTGGGCGGGCAGACGATGCCCCGCCCGGCGTACGGCGAGCGGACGGCCACCGAGTTGGACGTGGCCACCCTCGGTGCGCTGCTGCTCGGGATGGCCGGCGAGTTGGCCGGCAGCTTCGACGCCCGCAACGGCACCGGGCACCACTCCGGACGGATGGCCGCCTGGTTGGCCGAGCGCCCACTCGCGGCACCGGTCCCCCTGCCCAGCGACGACACACCTGACGGACCCGACGAGCACGACGGGTTCGACGACGGGCTCGGGTTGGCGGAGCAGGAACTGGCGACACTGTCCGTCAAGATGATCACCGAGGTGCTGCACCGGCGCGGCGAGCAGTACCTCGTGCAGCAGGACGACACGGTGGTCGGTCGCTGGGGCAGCGCGGTGATCCAGTTCCGGCGGGCCGGTGAGCGCGGTGAGGTGCTGCACGCCCGCGTCATGGCCGCCCGCCGACTGCCGACGACCCGCCTCGCCGAGGCGTACGCCTTCTGCAACGCGTGGAACCACGACCGGCTGCTGCCCAAGGCGTACGCGCACCACCTCGGCGACGAGCTGGTGCTGGCCGGCGACGTGGCCACCGACCTGACGCACGGGGTGGCCCCGGCGCAGCTCATGGTGCTGGTGGACGCCGCCATCGCCACCGGCGTCGCGTACGCCGAGGCGGTCTCCGCGCTGCCCTGACCCCCCGGACGCGGCGACGCCGGCCCACCCCGTTCGGGTGGACCGGCGTCAGCGGGAGTCGCTCAGACCTCGACGACGGTGGGCACGATCATCGGCCGACGACGGTACTTGTCGTTGACCCACCGCCCCACGGTGCGCCGGACGATCTGCTGGAGCTGGTGCGGGTCGGTGATGCCGTCCGCCGCGGCCCGGTTGAGAGCCTCGGTGACCAGCGGCACCACCGGGTTGAACGCCTCCGGGTCCTCGGAGAAGCCCTTCGCGGAGAGCGTCGGGCCGGCGACCACCTTGCCGGTGACCGAGTCGACGACAACCGTGGTGGCGATGAAACCGCCGTCACCGAGGATCCGCCGTTCGGTGAGCAGCGACTCGCTGACATCACCGACGGCAAGGCCGTCCACGTAGACGTACCGGCTCTTCACGCGCCCGACCAGGCTGGCGCGGCCCTCGACCAGGTCGACCACGTCGCCGTCCTCGCAGAGCACCACCCGGTCGGCGGCGACCCCGGATTCGATGCCGAGCCGGGCGTGGGCGCGCAGGTGACGCCACTCGCCGTGCACGGGCATCAGGTTGCTGGGCCGGACCACGTTGAGCAGGTAGAGCAGTTCCCCGGCGGGGGCGTGCCCGGAGACGTGCACCTTGGCCACGTCCTTGTGCACGACCACCGCGCCGGCCCTCGCGAGCCGGTTGATCACCCGGTAGACCGAGGTCTCGTTGCCGGGCACCAGCGAGGAGGCCAGCACGACGGTGTCACCGGGGGCGATGGTGATGTGCCGGTGATCGCCGCTGGCCATCCGGCCCAGCGCGCTCATCGGCTCACCCTGGGAACCGGTGGACATCAACACGATCTGCTCCGGCGGCAGCGTGGTCGCCTCCTCGATCCCGATGACCAGCCCGGCCGGGATGTTGAGCAGGCCGAGGTCCCGGGCGATGCCCATGTTGCGGACCATGGACCGGCCGATCAGCGCGACCTTGCGGCCGTGCTCGGCGGCGGAGTCGAAGACCTGCTGCACGCGGTGCACGTGCGAGGCGAACGACGCCACGATGATCCGACCCGTGGCCTTCGCGAAGATCGAGTCGAGCACCGGCCCGATCTCCCGCTCCGGGGTGACGAAACCGGGGATCTCCGCGTTGGTGGAGTCGGACAGCAGCAGGTCGACGCCTTCGGCACCGAGCCGGGCGAAACCGGCCAGGTCGGTGATCCGACCGTCCAGGGGAAGCTGGTCCATCTTGAAGTCGCCGGTGTGCAGCACCAGGCCGGCGGGGGTGCGGATGGCCACCGCGAGGGCGTCCGGGATCGAGTGGTTGACAGCGAAGAACTCACACTCGAACGGGCCGAGCCGCTCGCGGCCACCCTCCCGCACGGTCAGCGTGTACGGCTGGATCCGCCGCTCGGCCAACTTCGCCTCGACCAGGGCGAGGGTGAACTGTGAGCCGACCAGCGGGATGTCGGGCTTGTGGGCGAGCAGGTACGGCACCGCGCCGATGTGGTCCTCGTGGCCGTGCGTCAGCACGATCGCCTGGACGTCGGCGAGCCGGTCCAGGATCGGGCCGAAGTCGGGCAGGATCAGGTCCACACCGGGCTGCTCGACGTCGGGGAAGAGCACCCCGCAGTCGACGATCAGCAACTTGCCGTCGAACTCGAAGACGGTCATGTTCCGGCCGATGGCGCCGAGCCCGCCGAGCGGGATGATCCGCAAGCCGCCCTCCGGCAGCGGCGGGGGTAGTTCCGCCTCGATGTGCGCCTCGGTCACGCGTCCACCTCGTTCTGCGACGCCGTTACTCGACGTCCATCGTTTCGTTCGTTCATTCGGGCAGCTCCAGGCCCGCTGCCGCGAAGTCCGCGCGCAGCTGGGCGATCTCGTCGTCGGTGGCGTCCACGAGCGGGGGTCGCACCGGGCCGGCCGGCAGGCCCAGCGATGCCAGGCCCGCCTTCACCAGGATCGCGCCCTGGGTACGGAAGATGCCGGTGAACAGCGGCAGCAGCCGCCGGTGCAGGGCCAGCGCGGCCGGCATGTCCCCCGCGTCGTACGCCTCGATCATCTGTGCGGTCAGCGCCCCGGTGAAGTGCGTCGAGGTGCCGACCACGCCCACGCTGCCGACGGCCAGCGCCGGCAGGGTGAGCGCGTCCTCGCCGCTGTAGAAGGCGAGGGTGGTCCGGCTGGTGACCCAGCTGGTGGCGGTCAGGTCGCCCTTGGCGTCCTTGACCGCGACGATCCGACCGTGCTCGGCGAGCCGGACCAGCGTCTCGGTGTCGATCGGCACGGCGGAGCGGTGCGGAATGTCGTACAGCATCACCGGCAGGCCGGTGGCGTCGGCCACCGCGGTGAAGTGGCGCAGCAACCCGCTCTGCGGCGGCTTGTTGTAGTACGGGGTGACCACCAGCAGGCCGTGCGCGCCCGCCTTCTCGGCGGCGGCGGCCAGCTCGATGGTGTGCCGGGTGTCGTTGGTGCCGACGCCCGTGACCACCTTGGCGCGGTCACCGACGGCCTCCACCACTGCCCGGATCAGGTGTTCCTTCTCCGCGTCGGTGGTGGTCGGCGACTCACCGGTGGTGCCGTTGACCACCAGCGCGTCGTTGCCCTGCTCGTCGACCAGGTGGCTGGCCAGCCGGGCGGCGCCGTCGAGATCGAGGGAACCGTCCGGGGTGAACGGGGTCACCATGGCTGTGAGAAGCCGGCCGAAAGGGCGGGACGCCGGGCGGGACGCGGCGTCGAGGTGGTCGTGCGTCATACCCTCCAACCTAGCGGACGACCAGCCGGGGCCCGCCGGGGAAGGGCTCAGGACGCCTCGTGCGGGCTGGCCGCCACTTCGGTGCCGTCCGGCAGCGTGGAGATCACGAAGTCGGCGAACACGTTCGGGGCGACACCCTGCAACTGGCGCAGGCACTCCACGGCCAGCTCACGGATCTCCACATCGGCATGCTCGGTGGCCCGCATCGCGATGAAGTGCCGCCAGGCCCGGTAGTTGCCGGAGACCACGATCCGGGTCTCGGTGGCGTTGGGCAGCACCGCCCGGGCCGCCTGCCGGGCCTGCTTGCGGCGCAGCGTCGGGTTCGGCTCGTCGGTGAAGCGCTGCTCCAGGCCCTCCAGCAACTCGGTGTACGCCCGAACGCTCGCCTCGGCCGCCTCCACGAACTTCTTGTGCAACTCCGGGTCGTCGGCGATGACCGCCGGCTCGACCATGGCCGCGTCCCGCTCCGGGACGTAGCGCTGGGACAGCTGGGAGTACGAGAAGTGCCGGTGCCGGATCAGCTCGTGGGTGAAGGAGCGGGACACCCCGGTGAAGTAGAAGGTCACCGAGCCGTGCTCCAGCACCGACAGGTGCCCGACCTCGAGGATGTGCGCCAGGTAGCCGGCGTTGGTGGCGGTCGCCGGGTTCGGCTTCTTCCACGACTGGTAGCAGGCCCGGCCGGCGAACTCGGCGAGCGCCTGGCCACCCTCCGCGTCGGTCGACCACGGCACGTCGTCCGGGGCCGCGAATTGGGTCCACGCGATCAACTTGACCTGGGGCTGCACCATGTCCGGCATTCCTGGGACTCTAGTGGTGCGGTGCCGGCCGGCCCAACTCAGGCGCGCCCCGTGCAATGTCGATCACTCGGGCAGGGCACAGCCCGCCGTTCCGGGCGGTGTCCGGCTGCCCACGGGGTGGTCAACTCGGGTTCCTGAAAGTCGGGGTGTCCGGGTCGGGTGGATGACCCCGTTTCCTGCATATCGAGTCGATCATGGGGTGGCGGGCGACGGCAGCTCGGGCGAGGACGCGGTCAGACGTAGAGCGAGCTGAACGGCGCCCAGGGCAGGTTGCGGAGCACCGAGAAGGCCAGCCACGCGGCCAGGAAACCACCGATGACCTTCGAACTGATCCGCAGCTCGGGCAGTCGCCAACCGAACGCCTGGCTTCCCGCCCACGCGACGAAGAGGTACGCGAGGAACGGCAACGCGAAGATGAAGAGGAAGTGGTGCCGCGCGGCGGCCGGCAGGTCGCCGTGCAGCACGTACCAGAGTGCGCGGGTGCCACCACAGCCCGGGCAGTCCAGCCCGGTGGTCAACTTGAGCAGACAGGTGGGCGAAGCATCCGCGTCGGCGTGGGTCGGATTGCTGAGCAGCGCGTAGCTCATGCCGACGGCGACGCAGCCGAGCGCGGCCAGCGGCACAACCCAGCGCGGAGACCGTTCGTAGAACCGCAGCACGAACCGGGTGATCCGATCCGGCTCAGGCGCCGAGTAGCCAACCGCCGAAGTCGTCGGCCAACCCTCCGGACCCGCACCGCCGGGACCGAAGCCCTCAGGACCCGCGCCGCCGGGACCGAAGCCGCCTGGACCCGCACCGCCCGGACCGAAGCCCTCAGGACCCGCACCGTCGGCCGGCGCCAGGTGGACCGCCCCGGGGGCGGGCTGCGGTTGGTCGGCCGATCCGGGAACGCTCGTCACGCGCTCACGGTACACCGGACACGCCGGCCAACGCGGCGGTGAGCGGACCGGCCAGGTCGCCGGCCACGGGCGGTGCCACCGCGTCCAGGCCGAGCCAGCCGGCCAGCCGGTACAGCTCGGCGGCGAGCGCCACCGCGGTCTCCCCCGGGTCAGCGCCGGGTTCGAGCCAGGCGGCCGGCACCAGCAGCACCCCCGCCTTGCGGTCGGCCTTGAGGTCGACCCGGGCGGTGAACCGGTCGCCCTGCAGGAACGGCAACACGTAGTAGCCGTAGACCCGCTGTGGCGCCGGGACGTAGATCTCGATCCGGTAGCTGAAGTCGAACAGCCGCTCGGTGCGGGCACGTTCCCAGATCAACGGATCGAAGGGGCTGACCAGCGTGTTTCCCCGCACCCACCGGGGCAACCGGGCGGACGTGTGCAGCCACGCCGGCTGTCGCCAGCCGGCCACGGTGACCGGCACCAGCTCACCGGCCTCGGCCAACTCCGCGACGGCCTGCCGGGCGCCGGCCAGCGGCAACCGGAAGTAGTCGCGTAGCTCCGGCTCGGCGGCCACCCCGAGCGACCGCGCGGCGAGGGCCATCAGCGTGCGGTACGCCTCGGCGTCGCTCGGCGTCGGCGCGGCCAGCACCGCCGCGGGCAGCACCCGCTCGGGCAGGTCGTAGCGGCGGGCGAACGAGGTGCTGCGCTCGGCGGCGGTCACCTCCCCGGCCCAGAACAGGAACTCCAACGCCCGCTTGACCGCCGACCAGTTCCACCCCCAGTTGCCGGTCTCCCGGGGTGCGTCGTGCTCGATCTCGGCGGCGGTCAGCGGGCCTCGGGCGGCCACCTCGTCGCGGACCCAGGCGACCAACTCCGGCTGCTCCTGGGCGATCCGTCGCATGCCGCCCCAGGATTCGCTGTGCGCGCGGGCCATCCGCCAGCGCAGCAACGGGTGCAACTCGACCGGGACCAGCGAAGCCTCGTGGCCCCAGTATTCGAACAACTCCCGTGGGCGCCGGTAGGCGGCCTGGTCGAGCAACGTGGTCGGGTACGGCCCGAGTCGGCTGTAGAGCGGCAGGTAGTGCGCGCGTTGCAGCACGTTGACCGAGTCCATCTGGATCAGCCCGACCCGGCCCAGCACGCGCCGCAGGTGCCGACGGGTGGGCACGCCCGTCGGCGCCGGGTCGGCGAAGCCCTGGGCGGCGAGCGCTACACGCCGGGCCTGGGCGAGCGAGAGTGATTCCGGTGTGGTCATCGTCGGCGACCTTAATTCATCGGTACGACGCCGGTGCGGGAAGCTGGACGTGACGACCAACGAGGCATAGAACGGTGCAATGCTGACCATCCGTCGGGAGGAGCCGGACGACGCCGAGGCGGTCGCCCGGGTGCACGTGCACGGCTGGCAGGCGGGCTATGCCGGCTTCATGCCGGACGAGGTGCTCGGGCGGCTCAACGTGGTCGCCTGGGCGCAACGTCGTCGCGACGTCGGCACCGCCGATCCGGAGCACCCGTTCACCACCCTGCTCGGCGAGGTGGACGGGTTGGTGGTGGGCTTCACCACCTTCGGGCCGTACCGCCGCAACCAGGACCGCGACGACCTGGACCCGACGGTCGGCGAGGTGGTGGCGCTCTACGTGGAGCCGGCCCGCTGGGGCGACGGGACCGCCGCCGCGTTGCTGGACGCCGCCCGGAGCGGGCTCACCGAACGCGGCTGGGCCGGGTACCGGGCGTGGGTGCTGGCGGACAACCGGCGGGCCCGTCGGTTCTGCGAACGGGCCGGCCTCTCACCGGACGGTGAGCGGTCGACCTATCAGGTGCCGCTGGCCGGCGGGGGCCCGCCGGTCGGGCTGGTCGAGCTGCGGTACGCCGGACGCCTCGACCGCTGAACCGCGCGGCGTCAGCCACCGGCGGATCGGCAGGAAGGCCAGCAGCGCCAGGCTGATCCACACGTAGGCGTTGCTGCCCAGGAAGCCGTCGACGCCGGTGAAGTCCTTCTCCCAGAACCAGACGGTCCGGCTGATCAGCAGCACGTACCCGATGGTCGCGGCGACCAGCAGGACCTGCCGTCGGCGGCCGGCCGGCGCGGCCATCGCGTTGTCGACCAAAAGGATCAACGCGGGCAGCAGCCAGACCAGGTGATGCACCCAGGTGACCGGGCTGACCAGGCACATCACCGCACCGGTCAGTGCCAGACCGGTCGCCTCGTCGCCGGCCGCGACGGCGGCCCGGGACCGCCAGGCCCAGAGTGCCAGGGTGCCGAGCACCAGCAGCAGCCACAGCAGGGTGCTCGGGTGCTCCGGGTCGAGCCGGGCGACCACCCCGCGCAGCGACTGGTTGGAGACGAACGCCAACTCACCCACCCGCCCGGTGTTCCACAGCGCCTCGGTCCAGAACTCCCGCGACGCGTCCGGGAAGAGCGCGGCGGCCAGCAACGACACCCCGGCGGCCGTGCCGCTGGCGGTGAGCGCCGCCCGCCAACGCCCGGTCACCAGCAGGTAGACGATGAACACGCCCGGGGTCAGTTTGATCGCCGTGGCGAGGCCGATGCCGACCCCGGTCCACCGGTTGCCGGCCGGCAGCAGCCGCAACAGGTCCACCGCCACCAGGAAGAGCAGCAGCGTGTTGACCTGGCCGAAGTTGACCGTCTCCCGCAACGGCTCGAACGCGGCGGCCAGGCAGAGCGCCACGGCGAGGGCGAACCAGCGGGTCCAGCCGGCGCGGCGGGCGATCGGGTCGACCAGCCACCAGATCAGCACCGTGGTGGTCGCCACGCTGGCGAGCACGCTCACCACGATCACGGCCGACCACGGCAGGTACGCCATCGGCAGCATGACCAGTGCCGCGAACGGCGGATAGGTGAAGCCGTACTGGGTGCCCGGCTTGAGGTAGTCGTAGATCTCCCCGCCGTCGTGCACCCACCAGGTCAACGCGCCGTAGTAGACCTTCAGGTCGAAGAACCCGTGCCGGACGGCCGCGACGGCGAGGAACCCGGTGACCGCCGCAGCGAGCACCACCACCCCGACGACCTGCGCGGTTGTCCTGTTGGCACCCTGCGCCACCGTCGTCTCCCTCGCCCTGCGTAGGCTTCCGTCCCATGGCTCTCGGGTACGTCCGCCCGGCGCGTCCCGAGGACGCCGGCGAGATCGCACGCATCCAACTCGCGACCTGGCGGGTCGCTTACCGTCGGATCCTGCCTCGGCATGTGCTCGACAACCTGGACGAGGCGTTCCTCGCCCGGCGGTGGAGCGCCGCCGTGCTGGAGCCGCCCTCAAGCGCGCACCGGGTGCTGGTCGCCGTCGAACAGGCCGAGCAATCGTATCTGGTGGGGTTCGCCGCCTCCGGTCCGGCCGACGGGGAGGCATTGGCGCCGGGCGAGCCGGCCGACGCGCTCGGCCCGGACGTGGCGGCGGTGACCGACCTGCTGGTCGAGCCGCGTTGGGGCCGGCGGGGGCACGGTAGCCGGCTGCTCGCCGCCGCCGTCGACCTGTGGCGGGAGGACGGCCTGAGCAGGGCGGTCGCCTGGGCGTTCGACGCTGACGAGGCGACCCGCAAGTTCCTCACCAGCACCGGGTGGGAGCCCGACGGCGCGGCCCGCGCCCTTGACGTGGACGACATGCTGGTCCCCCAGGTCCGCCTGCACGTGGGCGTGCCGTCGGAGCCGGTGAGCGGGGAGTCACAGGAGTAGTTCGGCAATCAGTTCGTCGTCGTCCATGGCGCCCGTCGGTTGGAAGCCCAGCGAGCCGTAGAGGGTGGCGGCGTGGGTGTTGTCCGGGTGGTAGGAGAGGCGAACCGGTGGGTTGCCGTCCTTGGCACCCAGCCAGGTGGCCAGGGTCTGCACGGTGGCTCGGCCAACGCCCCGGCCCTGCTCGGCGGCGTCGATGAGCATTCCGCCGATCCAGTGCGAGCCATCGTCGTCCACGCCCCACATCACGTGGCCGACAACGGTCTCGTCGGCGTACACCGCGAGCGAGGTCCACACCCCGGAGCGCATGCTGAGCAGCAGGTAACGCGCGCCCAGCGCGGCCACGAACCGGCGCTGGTCGTCGCGCGGGGCGACATCGGCCACCGCCCGCCAGTTGTCGTCGTCAACCGGGCGCAGGGTGACCGGTCGACCGACACGGTCCAGATGTCCACCATCGATCATCGGCGGATGCTACCCGGTCCGCGTCAACAGATCTTGGTCAGTTTCCGTCCGCGCGGAACGGCAACTGTCCACGATCTGCTTCAGCAACGGGGCGGAAGGACCCGGGTCGTCAGTCGAGCAGGGCGTCCAGGCCGACGGTGAGCCCGGGGCGGTTGCGCACCGCGCGGACGGCCAGCAGCACGCCCGGCATGAACGACACCCGGTCGTACGAGTCGTGCCGGATGGTCAGCGTCTCGCCGGTGCCGCCGAAGAGCACCTCCTGGTGGGCGACCAGGCCGGTGGCGCGAACCGCGTGGACGCGTACCCCGTCGATCTCGGCGCCGCGCGCACCCGGCACCTCGTCCTTGGTGGCGTCCGGCACCGGGCCGAGACCGGCCTCCGCGCGGGCCCGGGCGATCTGCCGGGCGGTGTGGGTGGCGGTGCCGCTCGGGGCGTCCAGCTTGCGCGGGTGGTGCTGCTCGATGATCTCGACGGACTCGAAGTGTCGGGCGGCACGCGCGGCGAACTGCATCATCAGCACCGCGCCGATGCCGAAGTTCGGGGCGATCACCACACCCACCTCGGGCCTGTCGGCCAACCAGCCGCGCACCTGCTCCAACCGCTGCTCGGTGAAGCCGGTCGTGCCGACCACCGCGCTGATGCCCTGCTCGATGCACCACTGGAGGTTGTCCATGACGACGTCCGGCGTGGTGAAGTCGACGACCACCTCGGCGGTGGAGACGGCCGCGCGGCTGTCGCCCTGGTCGACCGACGCCGCCAGGGTGAGGTCGTCGGCGGCCTCGACGGCCTTGCAGACCTCGATGCCCATCCGGCCGCGCGCACCAAACACGCCGACCCGCAGCGGCCCGGCCGGGGTCTTCTCCTGCTCGTCAGTCACGGGGCACAACCTATCCCAATCGGGACGCGCCCCTCCGGTGGGACCGGCAGCGACAGACCTCAGACCGCGAAGTCGCCAGCGCCGAACGGGCCTACCACGGCCAGTGACATCGGCCGACTGAGCAGCTCGGCGGCGAGGACGTTCACGTCCTCCACGCTGACCTCGTCGACCCGGCGGAGCAACTCGTCGACGGGCATCAGGTCACCGTAGAGCAGCTCGCCCTTGGCCAGCCGGCTCATCCGGGAGCCGGTGTCCTCCAGGCCGAGCACGAAGGAACCCTTGCTCATCCCCTTGCCCCGGGCCACCTCGGCCTCGGTCAACCCGTCGGCGGCCACCCGGGCCAGCTCGGCGCGGGTCAGGGCCAGCACCTCATCCACCTTGCCCGGCGCACAGCCGGCGTAGACGGCGAACAGGCCGCTGTCGGCGTACTGGCTGGCGTACGAGTAGACCGAGTACGCGAGGCCGCGCTGCTCGCGGATCTCCTGGAACAGGCGGCTGGACATGCCGCCGCCGAGCACGTTGTTGAGCACCCCGAGGGCGAACCGTCGGTCGTCGAGCCGGTCGATGCCGGTGCAGCCGAGGATGACGTGCGCCTGCTCGGTCTCCTTCGGCTCCACCACCGTGGTCGCCGGCTTGGTGCGTACCGCCGGGGTCGCCGCGCGGTGCGGTGCCGGGCTGGCCGGGTCGCTGTCCAGCGGGGTGCCGCGCACGGCCTGACGGACCAGCTTGACCACCGCGGCGTGATCCAGGTTGCCGGCGGCGGCGATGACGATCTGCGGCGCGGTGTAGCGACCCCGGTAGAAGCTCTGGATCTGCCGGCGGGTCATCGGGGTGACGGTCTCCGCGGTGCCGGAGATCAGCCGACCCAGCGGGTGATCGCCGTAGACGGCCTGGACGAAGAGATCGTGCACCTCGTCACCCGGCTCGTCGTCGTGCATGGCGATCTCTTCCAGGATCACGCCACGCTCGGTTTCGACGTCGGCCGGCTCCAACAGCGAGTCGGCGACCAGGTCGCACATCACGTCGATCGCCAGCGGCAGGTCCTCGTCCAGCACCCGCGCGTAGTAGCAGGTGTATTCCTTCGTGGTGAAGGCGTTGGTCTCACCACCCACCGCTTCGATCTGCGAGGAGATCTCCAAAGCGGTGCGCTTGTGGGTGCCCTTGAAGAGCAGGTGCTCAAGGAAGTGCGCGGCACCGGCCTGCGGGCCGGTCTCGTCGCGCGAGCCAACCGCCACCCAGATGCCGAACGAGACGCTGCGCATCGCCGGGATCGCCTCGGTGAGGACGCGCAGGCCGCTGGGCAGCACGGTACGTCGTACCGTGCCGCCCAGCGGGTCGTCGCTGAGCGTCCGGGTCACCGCGCGGGCGGTGCCGCCGGAGCGGCCCGCCCCGGTGCCCCGGGCTCGACTCGACTCACCGGCTTGCCAGCCAGTCGAGGCCACCCCCCGTCGATCCGGTGGAAACGGCGCGCTGAAGGCCCGACTCACGTGGTGCTCCCGGTTCGACGAGGGGTGGGTGTTGCGAGGTACGACGATCAGCTGTGCCGGGTCCGACGACGCGGACGCTCGCCGCCCTCGCCACCCTCGCCGCCGTTACCGCCCTCGCCGCCGCGCTCCGGGCCACGCCCGCCACGGTCGGCGCCGCGCTCACGGTCCCCACGGTCACGCGGAGCTCGGTCGCCCCGGTCCCGACCAGCCGGCCGGTCGCCAGCGGCGGCCTCACCGGCGGCCGGAGCCTCGGTGCCCTCCGGGCGAACCTTGTCGAGGTAGATCTTGCCGCGGGCGTCGATGTCCGCGATCTCGACCTCGACCCGGTCACCGACGTTGAGGAAGTCCTCAACCCGCTCGACCCGCTTGCCGTCGCCCACCTTGGAGATGTGCAGCAGGCCGTCACGGCCCGGCAGGAGCGAGATGAACGCACCGAACGCGGCGGTCTTGACCACCGTGCCGAGGAACCGCTCGCCCTGCTTCGGCAGCGTCGGGTTGGCGATGCCGTTGATCCGGTCGACGGCCGCCTGGGCCGACGGGCCGTTGGTGGCGCCGACGTAGATCGTGCCGTCGTCCTCGATGGAGATCTCGGCGCCGGTCTCGTCCTGGATCGCGTTGATGGTCTGCCCCTTCGGGCCGATCACCATGCCGATCTTGTCCACCGGGATCTTGACGGTGGTGACCCGCGGCGCGTAGTCGGACATCTCGGCCGGAGCCTCGATCGCCGCCTTCATCACGCCGAGGATGATCTGCCGGGCCTCGTTCGCCTGCTGCAGCGCGGCAGCCAGCACGTCCGACGGGATGCCGTTGAGCTTGGTGTCGAGCTGCAGCGCGGTGACGAACTCCGGAGTGCCGGCGACCTTGAAGTCCATGTCACCGAACGCGTCCTCGGCACCGAGGATGTCGGTCAGCGTCACGTACTGGGTCTTGCCGTCCACCTCGTCGGAGATGAGGCCCATCGCGATGCCGGCGACCGGCGCCTTCAGCGGGACACCCGCGGAGAGCAGGCCCAGCGTCGAGGCGCAGACCGAACCCATCGAGGTGGAGCCGTTGGAGCCGAGCGCCTCGGAGACCTGCCGGATGGCGTACGGGAACTCCTCGCGCGACGGCAGCACCGGGATCAGCGCACGCTCGGCGAGAGCGCCGTGGCCGATCTCGCGACGCTTCGGCGAGCCGACCCGGCCGGTCTCACCGGTCGAGTACGGCGGGAAGTTGTAGTTGTGCATGTAGCGCTTGCGGTTCTCCGGGGAGAGCGTGTCCACCATCTGCTCCATGCGGAGCATGTTCAGCGTGGTGACGCCCAGGATCTGGGTCTCGCCCCGCTCGAACAGCGCCGAACCGTGCACCCGGGGCAGCACGCCGACCTCGGCGGTCAGCGCCCGGATGTCCCGCGGGCCACGCCCGTCCATGCGGACCTGCTCGCGCAGCACGCGGTTGCGCACCTCGGACTTGGTCAGCGACCGGAAGGCAGCGCTGAGCTCCTTCTCCCGACCCTCGAACCGAGCACCCAGCTCCTCGGCGACCCGGGCCTTGACCCGGTCCAGGGCCTCCTCGCGGTCGGCCTTGCCGGCGATGGTGATCGCCTCGGCCACCTCGGCGCGGGCCAGCTCGGCGACCGCGTCGTAGACGTCGTCCTGGTAGTCCAGGAAGACCGGGAACTCGGTGACCGGCTTGGCGGCGACCTCGGCCAGCTCGCTCTGCGCGCGGCACAGCTCACGGATCGCCGGCTTGGCGGCCTCCAGACCGCTGGCGACGACCTCCTCGGTCGGGGCGGTGGCACCGGCCGAGATGAGGGCGACGGCGTTCGGGGTGGCCTCGGCCTCGACCATCATGATCGCGACGTCGCCGTCCTCGAGCGTGCGGCCGGCCACGACCATGTCGAAGGTGGCGCGAGCCAGCTCCTCCAGGGTCGGGAAGGCCACCCACTGGCCGTCGATGTGGGCGACGCGGGTCGCCCCGATCGGGCCGGAGAACGGCAGGCCGGACAGCTTGGTCGACATCGAGGCGGCGTTGATCGCCACGACGTCGTACGGGTGCTGCGGGTCGAGCGCCAGGATCGTCTCGACGACCTGGACCTCGTTGCGCAGGCCCTTGACGAAGGACGGGCGCAGCGGCCGGTCGATCAGCCGGCAGGTGAGGATCGCGTCCTCGCTGGGCCGACCCTCACGGCGGAAGAACGAGCCGGGGATGCGGCCCGCGGCGTACATCCGCTCCTCGACGTCGACGGTCAGCGGGAAGAAGTCGAACTGCTCCTTCGGGTGCTTACCGGCGGTCGTGGCGGAGAGAACCACCGTCTCGCCCAGCTGGGCGATGACGGAACCGGCGGCCTGGCGAGCCAGCCGACCGGTGGAGAAGGTGATCTCGCGGGTGCCGAAGGACCCGTTGTCGATCACGGCGGTGCGGGATTCGGTGCCGAGTTTGGTCTCGGTCATGTGCTGTCGTGCTCCTTCGCGTCGTGGGCCCACGACATCGGGGAGCTGCTCAGCCGGCCGGTCTTCGATCGAAGCGCCCGGGTGGCCGGCATGATGCCGGGGTTCCCGGGGGCCACTACCGGAGACCGGTACGCTGACCGGCTCCCTCTCGGGTGGTCGCGCGGCCCGTGTTTCTTCAGGTGGGACGCGGTACGGGGGAGCGGCCGTCCGGCCACTCCCCCGTCACGTCACCGGCGCAGACCGAGCCGCTCGATGAGCGACCGGTAGCGAGCAATGTCCTTCTTCTGGACGTAGTTGAGCAACCGACGGCGCCGGCCGACCAGCAGCAGCAGCCCACGGCGGCTGTGGTGGTCGTGCTTGTGCACCTTCAGGTGCTCGGTCAGCTCCGCGATCCGCTTGGTGAGGACCGCGACCTGAACCTCCGGCGAACCGGTGTCGCCCTCGGCGGTCGCGTACTCCGCGCGGATGCTGGCCTTGGCTTCCTGATCGAGCGCCATGTTCTCCCTGTTTCGATGGGTTGATCAAGTGGGTGTCCGTCGTCCCGATGGACCGGGAACGGACCGGTTCCTCGCACCCGCGGCGTCGAGCAGGCACGCGAGGCCCCACGCCGGTCACCCGACGTCCCGGCAAGACTACCAGCACTCGCCGGTAACACCCGGCGAAGGGCCTCGGTGGCGCCCCGTCACCGCACGACGATCAGGCCAGCGCCCGCCGGGTGCGCTCGACGTCCTGGTTCATCTGGGCGATCAGCGGCTCGATCGAGTCGTACCGGACCTGACCGCGCAGGTGCGCCACGAAGTCCAGGGCCAGCCGCTCGCCGTACAGGTCGCCGGAGAAGTCCAGCACGTACGCCTCCACCCGCCGCTCCCGGCCGGAGAAGGTCGGGTTGGTGCCCACCGAGACCGCCGCCAGCAGCGGCTCGCGCTGACCCCGGCGGATCAGCCGGGCCGCGTACACCCCGTCGGCGGGCACCGCCGCGTACCGGTGGCAGAGCAGGTTCGCGGTGGGGAACCCCAGCTCCCGGCCCCGCTGGTCGCCGCGGACCACGACCCCCTCCAGCCGGTGTGGGCGGCCCAGCGCGGCGGCTGCCGCGCCCACGTCGCCCGCGTCGACGCAGGACCGGATGTACGTGGAGGAGAAGACGGTGCCGTCCTCGGCGACCAGCGGGCCGCCCTCCACGCCGAAGCCGAACGTCTGACCCAGCCGTTCCAGCAACGCCACGTCGCCGGCCGCCCGGTGCCCGAAGCGGAAGTTGCTGCCGACCACCACCAGCGCCGCGTGCAGGTGCTCGACCAGGACGTCGTGCACGAACTGCTCGGCCGGCACCCGGGAGAACTCCGGGGTGAACGGCACCACGCAGAGCACGTCCACGCCGAGCGCCTCGATCAGCTCGGCCTTGCGGGCCGGCTCGGTGAGCACCGCCGGGTGCGAACCGGGGCGGACCACCTCGGCCGGGTGCGGGTCGAAGGTGACCACCACCGACTGCACGCCCAGCTTGCGGGCCCGGGCCACGGTGTGCCCGATCGTCGCCTGGTGCCCCTTGTGCACTCCGTCGAAGACGCCGATGGTGACCACCGAGCGTCCCCACCCGCCGGGCGCCGCGTCGTAGCCCCGCCACCGCTGCATGCCGTTCCTCTCTGCTGTCCCGCCGGCCGGCGGGTCGACACCGCCGGCTGCGGGCCGACGGACCTGCGCCCGCTGTCAGGCCGGGGCGAGCACGATCTCCGCCCGAGCGCGCCCGTCCCGCTCGCTGACGATAGCGATCAGGCCGCCGGCCGGCCCGAAGACGGCGTACGGCCCGGTGAGGCCGGCCGGAGTCAGTGGTCCGCCGTGGGAGAGCACCCGGGCCTCGTCGAGCGTGGCCTCCCGGCGCGCGAAGAACCGGTCCGCCGCCGCGTCCAGTGGCAGGTTCACCACGTCCGGGGCGCGCTGCTCCAACTCGTCGAGGGTCGCCGCCTCCGCGAGGGTGAAGCCACCCACCGCGGTGCGTCGCAACGCCGTGAGGTGCCCGCCGACGCCGAGCACCAGGCCCGCGTCCCGGGCGATGGCCCGGATGTACGTGCCGGAGGAGCAGGTCACGTCCACGTCCACGTCCACCACGTCCGGCTCGGTGCGACGGATCGCCAGCACCTCCAAGCGGGAGATGGTGACCCGCCGCGCCGGCAGTTCGACGCTCTCCCCGTCACGGACCCGCTTGTACGCCCGCTGCCCGTCGATCTTGATGGCGCTGACCGCGCTCGGCACCTGGTCAACCTCGCCGCTGAGACCGGCCAGCGCCGAGCGGATCGCCTCGTCGGTGACCTGGCCGGCCGGCACGGTGGCGGTCACGTCGCCCTCGGCGTCGTCGGTGACGGTGGTCTGGCCGAGCCGGATGGTGCCGGTGTAGCTCTTGCCCGCACCGATCACGTACGTCAGCAGTCGGGTGGCCCGACCGACACCGATCACCAGCACCCCGGTCGCCATCGGGTCGAGGGTGCCGCCGTGCCCGACCCGCCGGGTCTTGGCCAGTCGGCGGATCCGCGCCACCACGTCGTGCGACGTCATGCCGCCGGGCTTGTCGACCACGATCAGACCATCGGTGCTCACGTCGGCCAAGCCTGCCAGACGGCTCGTACCCCCCAGTGCCTGGGCGGGCCGTTACGTGACCCGGACGACCGGCAGCGCCAGCAGGGGCTCTCAGCGGACCGCGCCGGTGACCGCCCAGCCACCGTCGCGCAGTCGCAGCAGCAGGGCGACCAGCCGGATCACCACGAACAGGGTGAGCCCGGCCCAGATGCCGCCCAGCCCGAGTTCGAACGCGTACGCCAGCCAGATGGCCGGCAGGAAGCCGCCGAGCGCCGCCACGATGGTGAGGTTGCGCAGGTAACGCACGTCGCCAGCGCCGATCAGCACGCCGTCGAGGGCGAACACCACCCCGGCCAGCGGCAGCATGACGACGAACCACGGCCAGGCCACCATGGCCTGTTCGCGTACCCCCGGATCGGAGCTGAACCACGACGGCACGATGCCGGCGCCGGCGGCGATGAGCAGCGCGAAGGCGACGCCACAGACGCCGCCGACAAGCCCGACCCGGCGGGCGAGCGCCCGCGCCCCCGCGTCGTCGCCGGCGCCGAGCGCGGCACCGACCAGGGACTGGGCGGCGATGGCGAGGGCGTCGAGCACCAGCGCGGTGAAGAACCAGAGTTGCAGGGCGATCTGGTGGGCGCCGACAGCGGCGGCACCGAAGCGGGCGGCGACGGCGGTCGCCGACAGGAAGCTGGCCTGGAACGCCAGCCCACGGATCAGCAGGTCCCGGCTGAGCACCAACTGTTGGCGGATCACGCGGGGCCGGGGTCGCAGCGACACCCGCTCACCGATCAGGGCGGCGGCGAAGAGCACCCCGCAGAGGGTCTGCGCGACGACGTTGGCCACCGCCGAGCCGACCAGACCCAGCCCGCCGGGGTAGACCAGCAGCGGGCAGAGCAGCGCGGAGAGCAGGTTGGGGCCGAGCACGAAGAACAATGGGCGGCGGGTGTCCTGCACGCCGCGCAGCCAGCCGTTGCCGGCGGCGGCGAGCAGCAGGCCGGGAGCGCCGAGGGCCGCGATCCGCAGCCACTGCGCGGCGGCGTCGGCGACCTCGCCACCACCACCGACGAGGGTACGGGCGAGCGCGCCACCGCCGAACTGCATGCCGATCGCGATCAGCAGACCGACACCGAACGCCAACCAGGACGACTGGACGCCTTCGGAGACGGCGGCTGCCCGGTCACCCGCGCCGAAGCGGCGGGCGGCGCGCCCGGTGGTGCCGTAGGCGACCACGGTGCCGACCCAGGCGGTGAGCGTCATGACCGTGCCACCCACGGCGAGCGCGGCGAGCGGCACCCGGCCGAGGTGACCGACCACGGCCGTGTCGACCAGCACGTAGAGCGGTTCGGCGGCGAGCACCACGAGGGCCGGCAGGGCGAGCGCGGCGATCCGGCGCGGCGAGGCGGGCCCTTCGGTGGCGGCGGGGGTGGGGGTGAGCTGGCTCATCGTCGCCGATCCTCGCACGCCCCCTGTAAGGATCACAAGACTTCTGATGACTTACGCATCCGCCCTCTGACCGGCCCTCCGGGAGTCGACTGCCGATCCCGGCCCTGACGCGTTCCATGTCGGCGCATCCCGATTTGTGGCGCTCACTACCCTGGCCGAGGCTCCCAAACGGGGGCACCATGACAGCGATAGGCCGTTATTACAGTGAGCGAGAATTACCCTCCGTACGGAGAGCCGCAGCCCGGCCCGAACACCACCCCCTGGAGCGCCCCACCGGGCCCACCGCAACAGGGCGGCTACCCGCCGTACGGGCAGCCCCCGCCCACGCCGCACTACGGCGCACCACTCCCGCCGGCACCGAACAAGTCGAACCAGGGCCTGATCATCGGGCTGGTCGCCGGCGCGGTCGTCCTCATACTCGCCATCTGCGGCGCCGGAGTCGGCCTCCTGCTCGCCTACGATGACGATGACAGCGAGCCCACGGTGGTCGCGTCCTCCGCCCCCACCCTGGACACCGGCAGTGGCACGGGCAGCGCGCCGGACCCGGCGGCCCCTCCCACCCCCGGGGCGGCGGATCAGCCGAACAACAACAACTCGATGACCGCCCGCTACTCAAGCGACCTGTCGAACGTCTGCGAGGGCAGCCCGATCCTGAACACGGCACCCTACAACGGCCCGGCCAGCGCCAAGGCGTACACGTTCTCGAACAACCCCGACCGGCCGACGTCCTGGTCGTCGAAGTACATCCCCTCCGACAAGCCCTACTACGCCAAGAGCGAGGACTACCAGAAAGTGTCGGTGGTCGGCTGCCTGAAGTTCGACGAGGGCAGCGAGGGCTCCCCGAAGAAGTGCCAGTACAAGGACAAGTCGGAGAAGCAGATCACCATCGACTACGTCTCGTCGCGCTACACCCTGACCTTCTACGCGGCAAAGACCGCCGAGAAGATCGGCGGCGGCGGCACCGTGACCGCCCCAACGACCAGGTGCCCCAGTTTCATCTCGTACGACAAGGCCACCATGAGGGCGTACGCGGCGCCGGACTCCGGCACCATCGAGGCGGCGCTGGACAAGTTCCTGTCCTGACGACTCCCACTGACGCCCGGGAGGGGAATTGGCACCGGCCGGTCGCGGCGGACCGCGCTCGGGTCAGGGCATCGAAGCTGGACGGATGGTGACGCTGCCGGTGCGGCACGTCGGCAGCGTCACCGCCGGTCGAGGTGGATCACTGACGGGTGTCCATCGACGTCTGCAGCGCGCGGCGGGCCTGCTCGCGGGCGTCGTCGGTGGTGGTCTCGGGCTTGGGCTTGTTCGGCATGGTGGCGCTCCTCTTCCAGGGCGCGAGCCGCCGACGCGCGGCGGCCCTCACGGGCGGTCGTGCTGAGCGCCCCACGACGGTCCGGGGTTACCGGAGCAGCCGGCTGGGCAGCGTGAGCCCGGGTCGGTCCGACCCTGGAGGGAGGCGGCACAGGGTGTGGCACCACCGCCCGTGACCTGCACCGCCAGGCGGCGCCGGCCCTCTCCCAAGTTATCGTTCAGGTCCACATACTGCTTACGGTTCCCGCCATCTGGACAGTCGAGAACCCAGCTCAGCGGGCCAGAAAGTGCCAGCCCAGCCACCACCAGAACCCGAACAGACCGATCCGGCCCACCGGCACCGAGCCGACCTCATACCGCATCACGTACGCGCAGACCTCGCCCAGAGTGGGGATCCGGGAGCCCTCCCGCCGGGCCATCCACTCGACCACCGCGAACAGGACCAGCGCGGTGAGGAACCCGCCGATCGCCAGCGCTCGCATCATCGCCGCACCAACCCCCAGAAGGCCGCCAACCAGGCGAACCAGGCCGCCGACCGGGTCAGATGATCCTCCAGCAGAGGGTCGGCCAGCCGGGAGAAGGTGGGAAAGTCATCACCGGCAGCCAACACGAAGGTCACGCCCTCGAAGACCCCGAAGACCACCACCGGCACCGCCCACCAGGCCGCCCCCGCGCCCAGCCGGCGCGGCGCGGGCCGGCGTGGCACCCGGTTGCTCAGACCGAGCCAGATCAGCACCCCGCCCGTGCCGAGGGTGAACAGATTCGCCTCCGTGGAGAAGGACGCGAACCGGCCACCGACGAGCGACAGGCAGACGATGACGGGAACGGAGACGGCGGGCCTGTCCCAGGCGCGGGGGGCCTCCACGGTGAGGTCGTGCGGCTGCTCCATCCCGCAATTCTTCCCGGTCTCACGAAGCGCGGGAAGACCGACACTCCCCGGAGCTGACCCTGATCTTCCCGGCCGATGGATCGATGACGGCCGAAGGCCGGCGTCAACCGATCAGCGCCGCGTCCAACTGACCACGGATCGAATCGACCACCTGCTCGACGCTGCCCCGACCGGTGAACCCAGCCGCGAACGTGTGCCCACCACCGCCCAGCGCCACCGCGACCCGACTGACGTCCACCGCGCCCTTGCTGCGCATCGACACCGCCCACTCGGCCGGCCGGGTCTGCTTCACCACACAGCTCACATCCGCCTCGGCGGTGCAGCGCACCGAGTCGATCAGCGCCTCCAGCACGTACGGGCGCTGGTCGTGCCGGGCCAGGTCGTCCAGCGTGGCGAAGGTCCAAACCAGCCCCCGACCTCCGGCGGCGGACGACTCCAGCCGGGCCCGGCCGAGCACCTCACCGAAGAGGCGGACCGCACCGAAGGGCCGGGTGTCGAAGACCCGCCGGGAGATGTCACCGGGCGAGATGCCGGTCGCCAGCAAACGGGCGGCCATCTGATGCACCGCCGGCGTGGTCGCCTCGAACCGGAACGAGCCGGTATCGGTGGTCAGCGCCACGTAGAGGCACTCCGCGATGGCCGAATCCACCACCACCCCGAGCCGGGCCAGCAACTGTTCGGCCACGACCGACGTGGCCGCCGCACCCGGATCGACCAGGTTGACAGTGCCGAAACCGGGGTTGGAGGCATGGTGGTCGAGCACCAGCGCCGCACCCGCCGTCGACAACCGCCCGGCGAGGTCGCCGAGACGCGACACGCTCGCCGCGTCGAAGCAGATCACCAGATCGGGCGCCGGTTCGGCGGCGTCCGCCGGCACCAGCAGGTCCAGGCCGGGCAGCCCACGGAACGGCTCCGGCACCTCCGGTGGGCCGGGGAAGGTCGCCTGCACGTCGCGTACGCCGAGCTGCCGCAGGCCCAGACCGAAGCCGAGCATGCTGCCCAGCGCGTCGCCGTCCGGGTTGACGTGGCAGATCAGCAGCGTACGGCCGGTCGGTGGGAGAGCCCGCACCAACGCCTCGGCCGCAGCCCAGTCCGCCTCGGCGGGGCCGAGCCCGGCTGCCCCGGCGAGCGGGGCGCTGGCGGTGCTGGTCACCGCGTTTCCCCACCCCGCGGGGTCTCCTTGACGTCGGAGGCCTCGTCGGCCTCGTCCGTCTCGTCGTCCACCCGGTACGGCTGGGCTTCGCCCGCGTACTTCGCCTGGGCGGCCAGCCGCTGCACCTCGGCGTCGGCGTTGCGGGCGGCGGCGAGCAGGTCATCGATGTGCTTGACCTGGTCCTGCACGTCGTCGAGGACGAACGTGAGGGTCGGCGAGTGGCGCAGACCGAGCGCCTTGCCGACCGTGCTGCGCAGCAGCCCCTTGGCGCTCTCCAGCGCCGCCGCGGTGTCCGCCTGGGCCACCGAGTCGCCGAGCACGGTGTAGAAGACCGTCGCGTCGCGCAGGTCAGCGGTAATCCGGGCATCGGTGATGGTGATCATCCCGAGCCGCGGGTCCTTGATCTGGCTCCGCACCACCGACGCGACCAGCTCACGCACCCGTTCCGCGTGCCGGCGTACCTTGGCCGGATCAGACATCTCGCCACCTCCACGGCGTCCTGCTCCCGGCCGACCCGGCGGCCCGGAGGCCGCCGGCCGACCGGCCAACATCTCGAACATTACCTTCGTCGCCGCGCCGGTCGCCCGGCACAGCCGGCACCGTGGTCAGTCGTCGTCCACTCCGTAGAGCCGGCGACGGACCGACAGCAACTCGACCTCGGGGCGAGCGGCCACCAGGCGCTCACAGGAGTCGAGCACCTCGCGGACGTGCGCCGTCTCGGCGGCCACCACGGCCACCGCGAGCTGCGCTCGACCATGCAGGTCCAGCGCACCCACCTCGGCGGCCGACACCTCGAAGCGGCGCAGTGCCGCCACGATCGGCCGTACATATGATCTCTTGGCTTTGAGCGACCTGGAGTCGCCCGGCAGCAGCAGGTCGAAGACCGCGGTTCCGGTGAACATCGCCCCGGACGATACCGCCAACCCGCCCCGCATGATCAAGGGGTTTACGCCAGTCGGCGTAAACCCCTTGATCAGCGTGTCACTGCCGGATCAGGCGCGAACCTTCTCCCGCATCTCGAAGGTCTCGATGACGTCGCCGACCTGGACGTTGTTGTAACCACCCAGGGTCAGACCGCACTCGAAGCCCTCGCGGACCTCGGTGGCGTCGTCCTTGAACCGCTTGAGCGAGGTGATCGTGAGGTTGTCCGCCACGACCGTCCCGTCCCGAAGCAGGCGAGCCTTCGCGTTGCGTCGGATGACGCCCGACCGAACGATGCAACCGGAGATGTTGCCGATCTTGGACGAGCGGAAGACATCGCGGATCTCCGCGGTGCCCAGCTCGGCCTCCTCGTACTCCGGCTTGAGCAGGCCCTTGAGCGCTGCCTCGATCTCCTCGATGGCCTGGTAGATGACGGTGTAATACCGGATCTCCACGCCTTCGCGGTCGGCCATCTCACGGACCTTGTTCGAGGCCCGCACGTTGAAGCCGATGATCGTGACCGGCTCGGACGAGGCGCTCGCGAGCATGACGTTGCTCTCGGTGATCGCGCCGACGCCCCGGTCGAGGACCTTGAGCTGGACCTCCTCGGGGATATCGAGGTTGAACAGCGCGTCCTCCAGGGCCTCCACCGAACCGGAGACATCGCCCTTGAGGATGAGGTTGAGCGAGGTCTTCTCGCCCTCCTTGAGCTGCTCCATGAGCGTCTCAAGGGTGGCCCGACCACGGGAGTTGGCGAATGCCGCCGCCCGCCGCCGTGCCTGTCGCTGCTCGGCGATCTGCCGCACCGTGCGGTCGTCCGCCGCGGCGAGGAACGTGTCACCCGCACCGGGCGGCGCGGTCAGACCCAGAACCATGACCGGACGCGCCGGCCCAGCCTCGGAGAGCTGGTTGCCGTTCTCGTCGAGCATGGCGCGGACCCGGCCGTGCGCCCCGCCGGCGACGATCGAGTCGCCCGCCCGCAGGGTGCCCTTCTGCACCAGCACCGTCGCCACCGCACCGCGGCCCTTGTCCAGGTGCGCCTCGATGGCCACACCCTGCGCCGGCCCGTCGATCGGAGCGGTCAGCTCCAGCGACGCGTCGGCGGTCAGCAGGACGGCCTCGAGCAGTTCCTCGATGCCGATGCCGGGCTTGGCGGCCACGTTGACGAACATGGTCTCGCCGCCGTACTCCTCGGCGACCAGGCCGTACTCGGTCAGCTGCTGGCGGACCTTGTCCGGGTTGGCCTCCGGCTTGTCGACCTTGTTGACCGCGACCACGATCGGCACGTCGGCCGCCTTGGCGTGGTTCAACGCCTCGATGGTCTGCGGCATCACGCCGTCGTCGGCCGCGACGACCAGGATCACGATGTCCGTCACCTGGGCACCACGAGCACGCATGGCGGTGAACGCCTCGTGACCCGGGGTGTCGATGAAGGTCACCGCACGGTCCACACCATCGTGCGGAACGTGCACCTGGTACGCACCGATGTGCTGGGTGATGCCACCCGCCTCACCGGCCACGACGTTCGCCTTGCGGATGGCGTCGAGCAGCTTGGTCTTACCGTGGTCGACGTGACCCATGACGGTCACCACCGGCGCACGGCTGACCAGACGCTCCTCGGCCACCTCCGCGTCGAGGTCGATGTTGAACTGCGCGAGCAGCTCGCGGTCCTCGTCCTCCGGGCTGACGATCTGGATGTCGAAGCCCAGGTGCTCACCCAGCAGCTGCAGGGTGTCGTCAGAACAGGACTGGGTCGCGGTGACCATCTCGCCCAGGTTGAACATCTCCTGGACCAGCGAACCCGGGTTGGCGTTGATCTTGTCGGCGAAGTCCGACAGCGAGGCGCCACGGGAGAGCCGGACGACCTGACCCTGACCCCGGGGAGCACCCGAGCTCATGGTCGGAGCCGACAGGTTGTCGAACTCCTGTCTGCGCTGCTTCTTGGACTTGCGACCGCGCGTCGGCCGGCCACCCGGACGCCCGAAGGCACCCGCGGCACCGCCGCCACGGCCACGACCACCGGCACCCGGACGACCGCCGCCGCCAGACGGAGCACCCGGACGGAAACCGCCACCGGGAGCACCGCCACCGCCGCCGGGACCGCCACGGTAGCCACCGCCACCGCCGGCACCCGCGCCGCCACCAGGGCCGCCGCGGTAACCGCCACCGCCACCGGCGCCACCGCCGGGACCGCCACGGAAACCGCCGCCACCGCCACCGGGACGACCTGCGCCGCCACCGGGACGACCAGCCCCACCGGGGCCGGGGCGACCGGCAGCCGGCCGCTGGCTCGGCATGGACGCCGGGCTGGGCCGCGGCGGCATGGAGTTCGGGCTGGGCCGCGGCGGCATGCCCGCCGGGGTGTTGGGCCGAGGGCCACCCGCACCGGCGGCCGGGGGCCGCTGCTGCTGGCCACCCTGAATGCCGAACGGGTTGTTACCGGCACCGCGCGCCGGCGGACGACCGCCCGGCCGGGCACCCGGACCGGGAGCCGGCGTGCTCGGACGAGCTGCCGGCGAACCGGGACGGGGCGGCATCGCCGCGGGACCCGGCCGAGGACCGGGGCGGTTACCGCCGTCTGCCGGAGGCTCCCGGCGAACGGGATTGGGATTGTCCCGCTGCTGCTGGCGGGCGGCCTGCGCGGCCTTGACCGCGGCCTCCTGCTCAGCCTTCAGCGCGGCGGCACGCGCCTCCGCGGCCGCCACCTCGATGTCGTGGGCACTCGCCGGCTTGGCGACCGGGGTCGCCGGCTGCGGCGCACCGGGCACCGGACCCTTGGGCTTCGGACCGGGTGCCGGCGCGGCCGGCCGCCGAGGCGGCATCGGCTTGGCCGAGACCCGGGGCGCGCCCGGGGTC
>NZ_QGSZ01000138.1 GCF_003857055.1 Micromonospora inaquosa
GGGAGGGCGGTGGGTGGGACTTTGCTGGTGCAGGCCGCATTGGCCGCCGCCGGCTGCGGTGAGCATCGCCGCGCCGACGAGCTGACCGAGCGGGCCGCAAGGACCGCCGCTGGCCTGAGGGGATACGACGACACGCACCGCACCAACTTCGGGCCGATCGTCGTCGAGCTGACGCGGGTGCTGGTGGCGGCCCAGTGGGGTGACGCCGATGCGGCGCTACGAAGGCACTCGACGGTCGTTCGGCGGGAGGCGTGGCGGCGGTTGCCGGCCGAGTATCGGGGCGCGTACCTGGTGGATGTCGCGCGGGCGTACCTCCAGGTGGGTGACCTCCGTGGGGCGGCGCGGGCGCTGGTGGACGCGGACAGTGTCGCGCCGGCTGAGGTTCGGTGCCGGGCGTTGGCGCGTACCGTGATCGCCGAAATCGCCCGCGCGAACCCGGCGCCGGCCGGCGTGGCGCGACTGGCGACGCTCGTCGGCCTCACCCGCTGACCAGTCTCAGCGGTTGCCTGGTCGGGTCGATGCGGTGCCCATTGCCCGTAGGTGTGCCAGCCCTTGCGCCCAGGACTGAATGAGGGTCGTTTCGTGGTAGGCAATGTCGTGTTCCGCGCAGAACTGGCGGATCAGCGGCCGGGCGTGGGGGAGGTTGGGTCGGGGCATGCTGGGAAAGAGGTGGTGTTCGATCTGGTAGTTGAGCCCACCGAGTAGTGCGTCCAGGAACGGGCCACCGCGCACGTTGCGGGAGGTGAGGACCTGTCGGCGTAGGTAGTCGAGGTTGTCGGCCTCGGTCAGGATGGGCATGCCCTTGTGGTTCGGGGCGAAGGAACTGCCCAGGTAGAGCCCGAAGAGGGCCTGGTTGACCAGGATGAACACGATCGCCTGCGGCACGCTCAGCACCAGGAACACGGCCCCGAGGTAGCCGGCGAAATGCAGGACGAGCAGGCCAGCCTCGGTTCGTCGGCGCCTGAGTCCGCCGCGGGTGACGACCGCCCGGACGCTGGCGGCGTGCAGGTGCAGACCCTCCGCCAGCAGCAGGGGGAAGAACAGCGCCGCCTGGTGCCGGACGAACAGCGCCCCCAGGCCGCGCTGCGCCGCAGCTTGACCCGGGGTGAAGGACAGCGGCGTCACGGCGAGGTCGGGGTCGCGGCCTTCGGTGTTCGGATTCGCGTGGTGCCGGTTGTGCTTGTCAACCCACCATCCGTAACTGATCCCGGTCACCAGGTTGGCGCACACCAGGCCGACCACGTCGTTCGCCCGGCGGGAGCGGAAGATCTGCCGATGCCCGGCATCGTGACCGAGAAACGCCAGCTGCGCGAGGAGCACCGCGACGCCGGCCGCGGTAGCCGTCTGCCACCACGACGACCCGAGCCGCACGAACAGCACGCCCATCAGTACGAGACAAGCCAGGACCACCGTCACCCGGGCCGCGTAGCGGCGGGGTCGTCGGTCGAGGAGACCCGTGTTTCGAACCAGGCGGGAAAGGTCGGCGTACTCACTACCCCGGTCGCTGCGGGTGCCAAGCTCCGTATCACTCAACGTCGCCACTCCTTGTCAGCCACGCCCATCAGCTCGTCGGCTCCGCCGTCAGCCATGACCAGGCGCATGCGCAACTTCATCGGTGGTCCGACAGGGATCGAACAAGCAAACCGCCGCTGATGGCCCAGTCTTCCTCACAGCCGCGTCTTCGCAAGAGGGAACCGGCGACTGATACGCGAGCAATGCTCGCCCTCGTGTAAGTCTGCCGATTGCCTGCGGGCTTCGTCCGGCGAGTCCGACAATCAGCCCTATGCAGCCACGTGGGATTCGGGGGGTAGTCATGGCACGCAAGAGAAGGTCCACCGCGAGGCAAGCACTCATCCTCGCCTTCGCGGCCGGGACGCTGACCGGAGCGGCGGGCATGCTCACGCTGCGACGTGCCCGGCAGGAGGGTGACTTCCCGAGAGGTGCTGACGCTGGACAGCTCGACGAGAGCATCGCCGCGCCGCTCGGCGGGCGTTTCGACGCCTCGCCTCAGGGACCCGTGAGCACGCCCGCGGCGCAGCACGGCTGACCCGGGCAGCCCCGGGGCCACCGCGGTGTGCGAGAGAGATGAGAGTACTGATGTCAGAACGGCCTAGCGGCAAGCCCGGCGCCGCGTCTGCCGACACGCCGGTCGCAGAGTTGGTGCAGCGCGCCACCGAGCAGATCACCCGCCTGGTGCGCGACGAGCTGACGATGGCACGGGCGGAGATGACCGCCAAGGGCAAGCGCGCGGGCGTCGGCGCGGGAATGCTCGGCGGCGGCGCGATACTCGGCATTTTCGCCGGCGGGACCGCCGTCGCCACAGTCGTGGTGCTCCTGGCCGCGATCATGCCCGACGCTGTGGCCACCCTGATCGTCACCGTGATCCTGGCCATCGCCGCCGCCATCGCCGCCCAACGCGGTAAGAAGCAGGTCAGCCAGGCCATGCCCGCCACGCCCGCAGCCACCATCGACAGTGTGCGAGCCGACGCCGAGACGATACGTGGCGCAGCGGGTCGGAGGCAGCCATGAGCACGCCATCCGGAAACAGCGACCAGACCCGCCGGGACATCCAGCAGACCCGCGCGGAACTCGGCGAGACCGTAGCGGCACTGGCCGCCAAGACCAACGTCAAAAGCCGTGCGCGCAGCAAAGCCACCACCGCCGTCGGTGGACTCCGAGGGCGGGTCACCGAGGCCGGGCAGTCGGCGAAGACCAGAGCGACGCAGCTCGCCCGCACGGTGAGCCAGAAGGTCTCCCAGCGTGTTACCTCGGTCGAGCAGAAATCACAGCACACCATCGGCGCGATACAAGGCTCGGCGAAAGCCGGCGCGCAGACCACCGGCAAGGCGGAGTCGTCAGTGGTCACCTCCGCTCGCGCTATGACCACCAAGATCGGCAGCTCGGTGCGCACGCAACCCTTACCAGTCCTCGCCATCACTGGCACTGCCGCGACCCTCGCGGTCATCACCTACCGACACCGCCGGTCCCGATAGACGATTCGGTACGGCGGCCCGCGGCGATGGTCGGCGGGAGGCATGGCGGTGGTTGCCCGCGCGCAGCCGCCGCTGGCCGGCGTGGCGCGACTGGCGACGGTGGTTGGCCTGACCCGCGATGGGCGGATCACTCGAAGAACTTGAGGCTGAACCCGGTGTCGGCCGTCGGGCCGGGCACGTTGGCACGGCGGTAGGTGGTGTTGCCCCACCAGCAGAACGTGCCGGTGTACCAGTACCGGTTCGCCCACGAGTACGCGGTGCCCTTCGGCACGGCGTGGAACATCAGCGGGAACCTCGGCCCGGCGGGTGGGCTCGTGGCGATGTCACCGTTGAGCAGCACGAAGCTGTGGTGACCGGGGCCGTTCACGTGCAGGGTGGGGTCCCAGCCGGTCATCATGGTGGCCCGGTTCGAGCCGAACAGGCAGCCGTTCGACTTGTACCAGCCCCACACGTACGTCGGGTCACCGCCGGCGCGCAGTCGCAGGTCGGCGAGGCAGTACTGGTCACTCCAACTGCCGTTGGCGGAGTAGACGATGTGGAGCTGCCCGTTCGGGTCCCTGATCGCTTCGGGGGACTCGTTGATGAACGGGTTGCCCACCACGCGCTCCCAGCTCTCGCGCGGCTGGGAGATGACGTACCGGCTGCCGGTCGGCGTGAGCGGGTCGCTCATCCGGCTGAGGTAGATGTTCTGCTCGACGTTGGTGTCGCCGGCCCAACCCGACCAGACGAACCACCGCTGCCCGTTGAAGGTGAACAGGCTGCCGTCGATGGCCCACTTGCCACCGGGCAGCGCGAGCTGCCGCTCGGCCGTGTAGCCGCTGGCCGGTGACGCCGAGTGGATCGCGTACATGCGGTGGGCGCTGCCACGCCCGGCTGAGAAGTAGATGTAGTAGCGGCCACCATCGGTGACGATCTCCGGGGCCCAGACCTCACCGAGGTTGCGGCCGTCCGTCCACACCTGCCGCGCGGTCGCGGCGGCCAGCGCGTCCGGGGAGGCCGCCTGCCGGACGGCGATCCCGCCGTTGAGCGACTGGACGGAGATGTAGGTGCCGCCGACGCGGATCACGCTCGGGTCGGCGGCCCGCAGGCCGGTCTGCCCGGCCGCCGCCGGCGCAGCGCCGACAACTGACAGACCGGTGGTGAGCACGGCGGCCAACAGGGTGGAGAGGAGTCGCGGAAGGGTTCGACTGTCGGCGTTCACGATCGGGATTCCTCTCCTCGACGTGAGCTGGCCGAAGGTCGGACCCGGATCGGGTCGGCCAGCCGTCATGCACCTCCGGGAGCAACGACTGATATCGATAGATTAGGTCAGGAGTCGACGAGCCGCAGCGTGGTTGCCGGCCATTGCGTCGGCCGGGGTTTCCGGGAACGTGAGAATCGGGCATGTATCTCGGCACTGCTGGAGGGGAGAGACGGCAATGCTGGTTACTGGTTATCTCGGCGCGGTGCTCATCGGTGCCCTCATTGGACTGCTCGGCCGACTCATCCTGCCGGGGAGGCAGCGGATCGGTTTCTTCGCCACGTTCGTCATCGGCGTCGGCTCGGCGGTGCTGGGCACCGTGGTCGCCAGGGCGCTCAATATCGACGACGGAGCCGGCGTGCGGGTGTGGGTGCTGCGCTGGGACTGGGTCGTGCTCGCGATCCAGGTCGGCGTCGCGATCATCGCCGTGGCGCTGGCGAACATGCTCACCTTCACCCGGCTCGCCGGCGGCGACGAGACGCCCCGTCGGCGGCCGCGTCGCAGCAAGGCCAAGAGCTGAAGCACCGTGTACCGGCGTGGGTCCCCATCACTGTGGACGCGCGCGACAGTCGATGTGGCACCAGTGCCGACGCATGGTCATATCTGGGTTTGTCGGTGTTCCAGCACCTTTGCGAGGGGCCGTACGATCGGACGGCGGCTACTCGCAGAAGACCCGCACCGTGGCATCGGGGGAGTCCACCTCCACCGTCACGTCGTCGAGGTGCTCCACGAGCGCCTCCAACTGCTCGGGCTTGAGCTGCGTCAGGTCGATCGGCACGCCCGAGTCGCGGAGTGAGGCGTTGGCCTTGACCAGGGCCTGCGGCGGGACCAGCGCCGCCAGCCGTACGCCGGCTCGCAGCAGTTGCAGTGGCACCCGCACGTTGACCCGTGACGGCTCGCCGTTGTCGGTGGCGTCCACCATCACCCGGAGGTACTTCACCTTTCCCTTCGGCCGGGCGTCGTGACCGGCCACCGTCGGTGCCTGACCCCGTTCGAGGGCGGCGATGAGCTGCTCCGCCTCCTCGGCGGTGATCTTGCCGGAGGCCAGCATGTCGAGGATGTCCTTGCGTTGTTCGGTCATGTGAACCTCTCCTATCGGATAGCCACGAGCACGGCCAGGCGGCCCTGCTCGATGTCGAAGCGGGCGCCGGGCAGCGCGGCGATGACGCGCCAGCCGGCGCCGAGAGCCCGCACCACACCGATGCGGAACACCAGGCAGGCCACGATCGCCGCGAGCACGACCAGGACCACGACCGGAAAGAGCAGGAGCGCCACGGGGAGCACCGGAACCCAGAGGCGGAGGGGTCGGCGGTCCGGGCGGTTGACCTTGATGGTCACCAACTGCGGCATCACGACGGGCCGCCCAGCTCGGCCAGCGCCTGCTGTGCGGTGATCTCACCCCGGCGCAACCGGTCGATGACGTCGACCCGCGACGGCGCCGGGTCGGTCTCGACGAAGTCGAGCATCTGCGTGATCCGGTTGAGCCGCGACTTGATCGTCGGGTAGCTCACCCCGAAGATGCGTTCCATCTCCTTGATCGAACCGTGGCAGCGCACGAACGCCATGACGAAGACCTGGTCCTCGACGTTGAGCTGAGCCAGCTGCGGCAGCTCGAACTCGCCCTCGATCGCGACGCCGTTGCTCGCCAGGCGCACCCGCTCGACGACGAACGGCTGCCCCCGCGTCAGGCTGGTCAGCTCCTGCCAGTCCATCGTCTGTTCTGTCATACCTAAAGTTGTATCTTAAGAATCCTAAACTTCCAAGAGTGGGATCTTAATTTTCTTAAGGTCGACGTCTGTCAGGTGTGGCGCGACTGGCGACGCGCGCGCTCGACCTCGGTGACGTCCGACATCCAGGGACCGTGTTGGTCGAGCGCGGCGCAGCCGCCGCTGACGAACGCGCTCACCAGGCGCCGGTATCCGCCGATCCCGTCGACCAGGCGGTACTCGACCTGATACTGCGGATCCGAACCGGCCTCCCCGTGTCGCACAGTCGTGATCCGGGCGATGGAGTCCGCGTAGAAGTGCAGCTGGATCCCCTCGCCCATCTCCTCGTCCTCGATGGTGAACACCTCGTTGTCGCCGGCAGAGCGGTCGGCGACGAACTCCCAGAACTCGGCGGAGGCAGTGCGAGGACCGTCCCGCAGCCACTTCTTCTCGCTGCCCTTGTCGTCGGTGAACGTCAGGGCCGTCTTGCGCGCACTCGCATCGAGGTCGGCGTGGTTGCCGGCGGGCTCCTCGTCGTCCTCCACCGGGGTGCTCCGGGAGCGGTCCGTGGCCTCCGAGCACATCAGAAAGCTCACCGTCCGCACCGCGTCATCGACGAGTTCGGGGTACGCGCGGCGAACGGCCGCGTCGACAGTCGCCGCCATCCGATCCCAGTCGCGCTTGTCCGTGGCCCGTTCACCCCGCCGCGGATCGAGGCCGATCCGCATTCCGGCGCACGCCTGCTCAGCGGTGGCGATCACCCGCATGACCTGGGGCAGCAGCGCGGGGTCGACGGCATCGGGGCTCCGCCGTGGAACCGTCGCGCCATGCAGATACTGGCCCGTGTACCGCAGAATCCCAGTGTCGAGTGGTCCGAGGGCTACTCCGCGCTCGGCGCGACGGCGGTCCGCGTGATGCTCCTGAGCGCGGTTCTCGTTCGCACCCTCCGTCGCCGCGCGCATCGCCTGGTAGACCTGACCGCGTTCAAGTAGATGGATGTCGGCGCCGTGGGCGACGAGCCGGCTCCGGTCCCATTGGATGCGCCGAAAGAGCGCGTCGACGTCGGCGGGCGGGGCGAGCAGGACCGGGTCCAGCAGCGCGACGGGCGGCGTTCTCGTCGAGCCGGCCCTGGGCTCCGGCGGCCTCGCACAGCGGAAGGACCGCACTCCAGAGCAGCAGGTGTCTGGGCAGGTCCTCCCGGATCACCGCAAGGTGGGCTTCCCCGATCGGGAACGTGAACGCGCGAGGCTCATGGTTGGCGTCGGCCCCGGCGGCGAGCATCAGCTTCAGCCCGCCGGCCGCACGGATCACGGTCGGGATCCATCCGCTGCCACGCGTGAAAACGACGTCTCTCATCTGTTCACGACCACCGAGCGCATTCGGCGTCGAGGCGCGGGTCGGTGCGTACCCAGACTTCGCCACCGGCGGCCTCAGCCGGGGCGTCGACTCGTTCGAAACCAAGGAACTCGATCAACTGGAGCAGTTCGGCTCGTTCGGCTCGGTCATCGTCGACATCATGCGAGTCGAAGAAGACGTAGTACCTGTCGCTCGGGTCGACGATGCCGGAATCCGCCCAGATCCGGCCGACTTCCTCGATTGCCGCTGCTTTCGTCGTGAAGGTGGCGGCGCGGGCGGCACCGCGGGTCTCCGGTGACGCGTCGAGGTTGGAGAGGTCGGAGAACCACTGGCCGAAGTGGTCGAGGCCGGCGTAGCCGTTCTCGAAGAACAGCATCGCGCTCGGAAGGTAGCGGTTGGGTCTGTCGACCCGAAGGTGTTCCGACCGAGGGTGGTCCGCATCCGCGATCCGGGAGATCACCCCCAGACTGGGCATGAGCACCAACCTCTGCCTCGCCGCTTCGTCGGTGACGGTGTAGGTGTCGGATTCTCGGCCCCGGAAGAACGCGGAGAACGCTACGTAGGCCTCCTGAGGGTCGCCCACCGAGACGTGGTGATCGTTGCCATCGCCGACAGCGAAGACGAACTGCTTCGGGCCGGGTTTGTAGGGGCGGGCCATGTGCGTCCTTCGCTCAGGTGTCAAAGCTCCGGCAGAGTAGTGGATCAGAGCGACATTCCCGCCGCCCTGATCATCGGTGTGCTGCGTGCGGGCGAGTTGATCTCGCCGGCCGGCCTCGGAACTCAGGAACGCGGCAGCATGCCCACGAGTGAGGTGATGATGGCGAGCCGCAGGGCTGCCCGCAGGTCGACATGGTGGACCGCGAGCGCCGGCTCGGACTCGTAGACGGCGAGCAGGCTCGGCGGCGGCGAGGTGTAGGCGGAGAGCGCACCAGCCATGATCAAGGCGTGCAGGCAGAACACCTCGGCGTGGTCGCCGACCTCGGGCAGGTGCCGCCGGATGAGGTCGGCCATCACCGCGAGGTTGCCCAGCGCGGCCCGCTTGTGTCGGCGGACCACCTCGACGGAGACGTTGTGTTCGAGCACCCCGCCCTGTGCGCCGAAGAGATCGCAGAGCACCGTCTGGGCAGCGAGTGACCGGCTGAGCGCGTCGGCCGTCTGCTCCGCCCGTTCCGCTGCGGGCCGGCTCAGGTCGACCCCGTGGGCCAACTCCTGGTCCAGTTCGCCCAGCCAGGTCGTCGTCCGGTCGTCCAGCAGGTCGAGCAGGATCGCCTCGCGGGACTCGAAATAGCGCAGCACCGCCGTCTTGGCCAGGCCGACCCGACGGCTCAGCTCGTTGAGGGTCACCTCGGCCACCGGCATCTCGTCGAGCATCGCCGAGGTCGTCTCCAGGATGGCCCGGCGCCGGACCTCACGCTGCTCCTCGCTGCGCGCCCGCTGGAACGTCATGACATCAACCCTATCTTAGGTACCGGCGGTCCCTTGACAGGGTACCGTCGGTACATTACCGTTCGAACATAAGTTACCGGCGGTACATTGGGGAGCCTGAGATGAAGTGGACCGAGCAGCAGATTCCGCGCCAGGACGGCCGGGTGGCAGTGGTCACCGGTGCCAACACCGGGTTGGGCTTCGAGACCGCCCGGCGGCTCGCCGAGCGTGGCGCGTCGGTAGTGCTGGCCGTGCGCGACACAGCGAAGGGCGAACTGGCCGCCGCCCGGATCAACGGCGACGTCTCCGTACGGGAACTGGATCTGGCCTCGCTGGAATCGGTGCGCGCCGCCGCTGCCGGCCTGCGCGCCGCCCACCCGCGGATCGACCTGCTGATCAACAACGCCGGTGTGATGTACACCCCGAAGCAGACCACCCGCGACGGCTTCGAGATGCAGTTCGGCACCAACCACCTGGGTCACTTCGCGCTCACCGGCCTGCTGCTCGACCTGCTGCTGCCCGTCCCCGGCTCAAGGGTGGTCACGGTCAGCAGCACCGGTCACCGTATCCGCGCCGCCATCCACTTCGACGACCTTCAGTGGGAACGTTCCTACAGCCGGGTCGGCGCCTACGGCCAGTCGAAGCTCGCCAACCTGATGTTCACCTACGAGTTGCAGCGCCGGCTCGCCGCGCACGGCACCACCGTCGCGGTGGCCGCACACCCCGGCATCTCCAACACCGAACTGGTCCGCAACACCCCGGCGGTCGTCCGCCGGCCGATCACCTGGGTCGCCCCGGTGATCACCCAGCCTGCGGCGGCGGGCGCGCTGCCCACCCTGCGGGCCGCCACCGACCCGTCCGTCCTCGGTGGGCAGTACTACGGCCCCGACGGCCTGGGTGAGGCGCGCGGTTACCCGAGACCGGTCACCTCCAGCCCCGAGTCCTACGACCTGGCCGTGCAGCAACGTCTCTGGGCCGTCTCGGAAGACCTCACCGGCGTGCGGTTCCCGCTGGAGCGGGCAGCCGCCACGGCGACCTGACGATCCACTCGCGTTCACGGAAGTCGGGGTGTCCCCGCGCCAAGGACACCCCGATTTCATGAAGCCCGAGTCGCATCGACTGAGCGGCTCAGCTGGCGCGGTCCGGCACCGCGCACCCGTCCGGTGCGCACATTCCCTCGGCGGCACCGACGACCGGCAGCGGCTGCGGCGTCGGGTGACTCTCCGCCCACGCCTTGTCGATGACTGCGAGCAGGTCGTCGAGGCCGATCGCCCCGGGCACGGCGAAGCGGCCGTCGAAGACGAGGAACGGCGCGCCGCGTGCCCCGAGGCGCTCCGCTTCGCGCTGGTCGGCCGCCACCCGGGCCCGGTAGCGCCGGCTTCGCAGGGCCTCGGCGGCCCCGTCGCGGTCCAGTCCCACCTCGGCGGCGAAGCCGAGAACCTCCTCGACGGTCCACAGTTTGCGGGCCTGCCCGAAGTGCGCCCGGAACATCGCCGTCCAGATCTCGCTGCCGCGACCCTGATCGGTCGCGTAGGCGAGCAGTTCGTGGGCGAAATCCGTGGGCCCGAGCGTGCGGTCCACCGCGTGGTAGGGCGTCAGGCCCTCCGCCTCGGCCGCCCGCTCGATGGGCCGCAGGACCCGGTCGACTGTCGTCGCGGGAGCGCCGGCCATCGTGATCAGCTCCCGTTGACTGACACCCGTGCGGGGCAGGTCGGGGTGCAGCTGGAACGACCGGTGGATCACCCGCACCTGATCGCCGTACGGGAGCCGGTCCAGGGCCTGGTGGAGCCGGTGGTCCATCAACCCGCAGTACGGGCAGACGATGTCCGACCAGAACTCGATCTTCATGGCGCTCCTCCTCGATTCTCACTTCTTGTTCGTAGCGCCATGATGCATCAGAATCGGAGGGCCACAAAAGGTACATTCATGTGCGTAGCGCGGGCTGCGCGGAGAGGTGGCGGGGATGAGCGCGGGAGACCTTCGGCGCAGGCGCACCAACGTCCGGGCGAACGTCCGGGCCGCTCCGGGGCCCTGCGCGCACTGGAACGACCAGGACGCCGACTTCATCCGCGAGGTCCTGGACCTCGTCGGCGACAAGTGGAGCGTGCTGATCATCGGCACGCTCGCCGACGGCCCCGTCCGCTACTCGGACCTGGGCGACGCGATCCCCGGCATCTCCCAGCGCATGCTCACGCTGACGCTGAAACACCTCCAGCGCACCGGCCTCGTCACCCGGACGTCGTACCCCGAGGTGCCGCCCCGCGTCGAATACGCCCTCACCGAGCTGGGCGGGTCACTGCTCTCCACCGTTCTGGCCCTGGCGGCCTGGTCCGCCGACCACCATGCCGAGATCCGCCGCCACCAGACGGCGTACGACAGCAGCGACGCGACCTGACCGCCTCATGCCCCCAGTTGGGCGACGACCACCCTGGTGGCCTGGGCGGTGAGGGCGTCGTCGGGGGTGGCGTCCTTCTTGCCACGGGTGGACAGCACCGCGAGCACGATCGGGGCCCGGTCGGGCGGCCAGATCACCGCGATGTCGTTGCGGGTGCCGTACCCGCCGGTGCCGGTCTTGTCACCGACCACCCAGCCGGCCGGCACCCCGGCGCGGACCAGCGTCGCGCCGGTGGTGTTGCCCCGCAACCAGCCGCGCAGCACGTCACGGTCCGCCGGTTCCAGCGCAACCCCCACGGTGTACGCCCGGAGGTCGCCGGCGAGCGCCCGCGCGGTGCTGGTGTCCCGCCTGTCGCCAGGTGTTCCCTCGTTCAGCGCGGTCTCGTGACGGGCGGCGTCGGTGACCGTGTCGCCGAGCGCGCGCAGCTTCGACTCGAACCCCGCCGGCCCGCCGAGGTGACGCAGCAGCAGGTTGCCGGCCGTGTTGTCGCTGTGGCGCACGGCGGCGTCGGCGAGGGCGCGAAGGCTCATGCCCTCGCCGACGTGCTTCTCGGTGATGGGGGAGTGCGTCACCAGATCCCGCGCCGAATACCGCACCACCCGATCCAGTTGGGCGTCGGTGGCGCCGTCGAGCACCTCGGCGGCGGCCAACGCCTTCCAGGTCGAGGCGTACGCACCGCCGCTGCACCGCACCAACGAGACAAGGGTCGACGCCGTGACCACCAGGGTCGCCAGACCTCGGACAGAGGCAGCCATCTGTTGTTCCTCCTGTGCCGTCGGTCAGGGCAGGATCTCGACGTACCCGTCACTGCCGTGCACGCGGATCCGCTGCCCATCCTGAATCAGCCGGGTGGCGTCGAGCACGCTGACGACCGCCGGCAGGCCATACTCCCGCGCGATCACCGCGCCGTGCGTCATCAACCCGCCGACCTCCGTCACCAGGCCGGCGATGCCGACGAACAGGGGCGTCCAGCTCGGGTCGGTGTGCGCGGTGACGAGGATGTCACCCGCTTCGAGATCAGCCTGCGCCATGTCCAGGATGACGCGGGCGCGCCCTTCGACCGTCCCGGCGGACACCGGCACACCGGCCAGCGCGCCGGCCGGCACGTCGTCGCGTCGGTACGCCCCGGTGATCACCTCGCCGTCCGAGGTCAGCACCCGGGGCGGGGTGAGCGCCTGGTACGACCGGAACTCCTCCCGACGCCGCCGGATCAGGTCGTCATCCACCTGCCGTGACCGGACGACCTCGTGGAACTCCTGGAACGTGAGGTAGAAGACGTCTTCGGTCTCGGTGAGCACGCCGGCCCGCACCAGGCGCTCGGCCTCCGCCAACAGGGCCTGCTTGTAGACGAAGTAGCGGCTGATGATGCCGTACTTCGGGTACTCCCGGTAGCCGATGAAGGTCCGTACCCGGTCGATCATCCGCGCGGTCTCGTCGGCTTTCTGCTCTCCGTCCGGCAACGCCCGCAGGCGCGTCAACACCTCCTGCGCCTTCTGTTGCGCCTGCTGCCGGCCCTGCTCGAAGCGTCGCCTGGCCGCGCCCCGCTCGAAGAGCTTGACGTTGTCGAGGAGCACCGGCACGAGCGTGCTGGGGTGTTCGCTCCACCGCGGCCTGGTGATGTCGATCTCGCCGACGCAGCGCATGCCGTACCGGTCGAGATACGCCTCGATGGCGGCGCGCGCCTCGGCCCCGCCCGCGACCTTGGGCAGCTCGTCGAGGAAGTCGTCGTCCGCGACGCCGTGCAGGAACGCCACCACCTCCGGATGCGGACGGATCACGTCGGCGACGTCGAGCAGCGCCAGCCCCATCTCCGAGGTGATGTTGCCGGGGGCGGAGAGGGTGAGGGTGTCCGCGGCGTTCTTCTCGCCCAGCCATTCGTGCAGCCGGTCGTTGAGCCACCAGGTGGCCTCCATGCCGGCCATGATCGCCTGCATGTTCAGCGGATCGGCGAGGACCCGCTTGTGCTCCTGGAAGGCCTCCAGCAGGAAGTCGAAGAGCGCCGTACCGGTCACCGTCGCGATGTCGTGGCGCAGGGCGGCGATGGACGCCTCGCTGCGCTCGATCAGCTCGGACACGATGGCCGGATCGGTCTCGATCGACGCGCCGCCGGTCGTCAGCCTGGCCGGACCACCACCGTCGCCGCTCGGGAGCGTCGTCGGAACGAAGTCCGGGCGGTCGAGGAGCGTCTCCAACGCGTCCTTCGTCAGCGGATCGGACTTCGCGACCATCTCCAGGAAGCCGGCGCGGCTCGTCGGCGAGGCCAGCAGCCGGGCGGCGTCGACGAACAACCTCCCGCCGGCCTCCCGCATCGCGGCGATGGCCGTCAACTGCCACATGGAGAGCCCCAGTGGCCGCATGGCGTCGGTCATCATCTGCTGGTGACCGACCGAGAGGTAGACGTGGTTCTCCTGGTCATCGGCCGTCGGGATGGGGAACAGCGTGGTGATCGGTCGGCTCTGCACGATCTGGAAGTCGTCGTCGACCAGGCACCACTCGATGTCCTGCGGGCGGCCGAAGTGCTCCTCGATCCGTCGCCCGAGCCGCACCAGCCGTACGACCTGCGCGTGCGTCAGCGCCGGCTGGTCCTGCCGCTTCGCGTCGATCACCACTTCCCGCGTTCCGCCGCCGGGCACGGCAGCGACGGCCCGCTGTTTGACGGCGACCGACCCGGCCACCACCTCCCCGTCGCGCACAGTGAAGATGTCCGGGTTCACCAGGCCGGACACCAGGGCCTCGCCGAGGCCGAAGCTGGCGTCCACCGTCGCGACAGTCCGGTTGCCCGTCACCGGGTCCGCCGTGAACAGGATGCCGGCCGCATCCGGAAGAACCATCTGCTGTACGACGACAGCCATCTGGACAGTTTGGTGGTCGATGCCGTTGCGCAGGCGGTAGCTGACGGCCCGCTCGGTGAACAGCGACGCCCAGCACCGGCTGACGTGCCGCAGGATCGCCTCCGGGCCCACCACGTTCAGGTACGTGTCCTGCTGCCCGGCGAAGGACGCGGTGGGCGTGTCCTCCGCCGTCGCGCTGGAACGCACGGCGTAGGCGGCCTGTTCGCCGAACCGGGCGAGCGCGCCGGTGATCGCGCCCGCCAGGTCGCCCGGAATCGGGGTCTCCTCGATGCTGCGGCGGATCTCCGCGCTGAGCGTGCGAATCGTCTCCGGGTCGTCCAAGCTCAGGCGCGACAGCTGTTCGAGCCGATCGTCGACCGCCGGCACCTGCTCCATGACCTGCCGGAAGGCGGCCGTTGTCACGCAGAACCCGGCGGGCACCCGAATGCCGTCGATCCGGGTCAGCGCGCCCAGGTGAGCGGCCTTGCCGCCGACGATCGACACCTGCGTCTCGTCAACCTCTCGAAGATCCAACAGCGGTACCCGGTCGCCGCCGCCACCGCCCATCGACAACCCACCCACGTCGTGCCCCCGTTGCCTCGTTCGCGCTGGTCCGGCCGCCGATTCTGCGCCACGACCGGGGTCTTGCGGCAAGCCCCCGGGTGCGCTATATGTTAGAAGTGGCAGGGAGAGTGATCTCCTTGCCGTTTGCTTTTTGCGCAGCCGATCATGCCGTTCAGTCCTCGTGGCGTGGTTCGGTGCGCAGCCGTCGGCCGATCTGCCAGGAGGCGGTGGGCCAGGCCGCGAGGAAGCCGACTATCAGTCCGATCTGACCCGCGAACCAGAACGTCGGGCTGTCGGGTCGCAGCGGTGGTTCCGAAAAGACCACGCGATGCGCGAGCGTCAACCACGCGAACAACGCCGCCTCGAACACGGTGATGGTCAGCAACTCGATCCTGACCACGTCCCACGTCGCGGCCCAGGCCTTCGCGGGACTGTGACCCGGCCCGGCGAAGTACCGAAAGAGCACAGCTATCACCGCCGCCATCAGGTAGTCGCCGGCGTAGGCGACCCACAGCGGGTCGTGCTCCGGGTCGAACCTCACCGCGAACAGGGCGACCTCGGCGATGACGAAACCGAGGGCGCAATGGGCGCCGCAGCGCGACACGTGAGTGACGACGATGCCACGGCGGGGCCTTCGCGGTTTACCCTCCCGCCGCCGCAGAGAGAACGCCTCCGGTCTACCCCAGGTCCAGTACAGGCGGACGGCCGCCGGGCCGATGTAGAGGACGGTCACCAGCCAGACGATCTCCATGACCTTGAACGGCTGACGGTTTCCGCGAAGATAGGTGTCGGCGAGGACGATCGCGAAGCTGACCACGCCGACTGTGAGCGACGCCCACGAGAGCGCCACGAGCCAGGTCGGTTGCATTGGCGTCCCTCCGCACTCCGGGCCAGCGTCCTCGTGCCGGCGAAGCGGGCAGGTCCAGATGAAAGCTGATCTATAGCATAATTCGCGATGTGCCTCCTAAAAGGGAAACTTCGCGGCTTGTCCGTAATCCCGGCCGCCTGCTGACTTTCAGCGACGGCGTGGTCGCGATCGCCGTGACGCTCCTCGTGCTGGAGATCCAACCGCCGCACGACTTCGGGCACCTCGCGCGCGGTCTCGGCGCGCTGTGGCCGTCGTACCTGGCGTACACGCTGAGCTTCCTGCTCATCGGGCAGGTGTGGGTCAATCACCACGTGATGTTCGACCGGGTCCGGCACGTCGACCGAGGTGTCCTGTTCCTCAACACGCTGCTCCTGATGGTCATCGCGTTCCTGCCGTTCTCCACCTCACTGCTGGCCGACGCGTTGCGGGCGGAGCAAGGGCTGCGCGCAGCGGTCGTCGTCTACGGCGGCACACTGTGGACGGCGGCGGCCCTGTTCAACATCATTTGGGCTCACCTGCGCCGCGCCGGACTGTTGGACCCCGGCCTTGGTCCCTTCGGTGCGCGGGCCATCGGCCGCCGATTCCTACTCGCGCTGATCTGGATCGGATCCGGCGTCCTCGTCGGCGCGTTCGTGCCAATCGCCGGCGTCGTCATCATCGCCGGCTTCCTGCCCGCCTACTACCTGCCCATTCGTGGCGAGTACGGCGAGGACGACGGGGCAACCTAGCTGCCGAATTCGACGCCGGTGAGGGAGACGGCGCGGTACGCGGCGAGGCGTTCGGCCTGGGCCGTGATGGCCTTACGGGTGGCGTCCGACAGCCGGTGCCACGGATGGACGGCGACGGTGAACGCCCTGCCGGACTTGCGGGGACGCCAGGTGCCGACCAGTTCGCCGTCGACCAGGACGGCGCCCGGCCGACCCAGCACCGGCCACAACTCCTTGGCGTGGGCGGTGTCCGGCACCAGCGTCGCCCGGTCCTTGGCCTGCAAAAACAGGTCGTACGGGCCGAGCAGGCGGGTGTCGCCGCTGTCGGCTGACTCCAGCGCCTTTTCGTCTGCGGCCAGCAGGGAGCGCACCTCGCCGCCGACCGTCACCTCGATCACGTCGTCAGGCCAGCGTGCCTTCACGTCCTTCAGCGGGGCGTCGAGATAGTCGGCAACCTGTTTCGGGGTGGCCGGGCCGAGCAGGCGGAGGTACGCGCGGACGAGGTCGAACCGGTCACCCGCAGCGGCTGCCTTCCGGAACCTGGTGATGCGTCGCAGGACCGGCGGTGAGGTGTCGAGCTGCAACTCCAGTCCGGCCCGCACGGCAGCGAGCCGGAACGGCATCTCGTAGAGATGGGTGGCGTCGCACGGCCGGCAGAACCGCAGATACGGCTGGGGTAGCGCCGTGGCCAGGCGGCCGGAGACGTCCCCCTTCACCGTCGGCGTGGTGACGATGGCCCGCATCCGGGCGGCGATCTCGTCCAGGGCCGCGAGAGTGTCGATGCCGGCGGCCTTCAACGGCTTCGCGGCGTCGTAGACGCGCTTGCCCGCGTCGGCCTCGGAGAAGGGCTCGACCGCGGCCGCCACCTGCGCGATGTCGGCCCGGCGGTAGAGGTGCGGCGCGCCCCGCACGGTCCACAGCAGGACCACGTCCGGGTCGGACAGCGCGGTCACGTCCACCCCGCGCACCGCCAACGCCCACCGGGCGCCGTCCGGGCCGGTGTTCTGCACCCCGATGTCCAGGACGGCGGTGTCGGCGAGCGTGCCCTCGTCCCGGTCGAGCTGCTGGGCCCGGACCCGGAAGTTCATCACCTGGTGCCGATCGACCATGTCTGCACCCTAGTTGCGGCGGCGCTGCCCTGGCAGGTCGCCGCGGACCTGCCGGAATTCGGCGGGAGGACTATCGACGACTGGGCGGTCGTCGCCTCAGAGGAGGAGGCCCACCGCGGTCAGCGCCAGCCCGATTGCGGCCATCACCATTCCGGTGAGCCGATATTCGGAAGTTCTTGCCGAGTCGTATTTGACCAGGCCGAAATGACCTGCCAGGCGGGCCATTCCAATGGGTCGCCACGCCAGTAGCGCGCCAGCCACCACGGAAAACAATCCGACTATGAGCATGATGGTCATCGCCTGATGATAGCGCGATCCACGCTGAACTTCAGCGCGAGCAATGGCGCTCGGCAGCCTCACACCACTGCGGAGAGGTGTGTCAGCGGCGTCGGCGCCGGTGCCGTGTCACAGCCCCGGCCACAGCCATCGACACCCCCACCACAGCGGCCACTGCCAGCACGATTGATGCTCCAGCCAGTCCCATAGGGACATCGTACGTCGGCGCGCGTTCCCTGTCTCGTCCGGTGGTAGAGGAGCGCGGGACGGTCCTTAACGGTTAGATGGGAGCGTCGTCGTCACATTTGTCAAAGCCTCCTTTGATGCGAGTTTGAGGTCACCGGAACAATTTAACAAGGGGTTTCCGTCATCGGCGTCGATGGTTACCTTGAGGTCTTCCATTGTTCGCACGAACAGCAGGGAGGATGAGCGCTACCGGCGACGACACCACCTCGGGGGCCACCCCGAAAACGGGCGCAGCGCCGCCGGCGGAGCCCGCCATCCACAATGGTGGCCGTCCAGTGGCGGTGCTCCGGCTTCGGCGCTGACGCCGGACGAATTGATCAACCCTTGGGGTGTCGGCTATCGTGCGCGTCCGTGAAGCCATCTCGTCTGACCTCCGCCCTGTTGATCCTTGCCGCCACGACGGCGCTCGCCGCCTGTGGCGACGGTGACAAGGCGACGAACGCCGGATCCACGACCCCCGTCCCGACGTCCGCAGCCCCGTCCTCCGCGGTCACATCCGCCGCCGCCACGCCGGCCTCGTCCGCCGGGGCGGGCGGCGCCAGCGACAAGCAGATCTGCGAGTCGGTGAAGAAGGCCGGCGACGAGATGCGGGCCGAGCTGGTGAAGGTCGCCACGACCGGCGACGCGTCGGCGGCGGACTTCAAGAAGATCCTGACCGAGCTGGAGCAGAAGGTGACCACGATCGCCTCCACCGGTGACGGCAAGCTGGCCGATTCCCTGCGAGCGTTCGGCGCCGAGGCCGCGAAGGCCGCAGCCGCGGCGGACCCGGCGGCCGCCGCCGACAATCCGGCCTTCGAGAAGGTCGGCAAGGAGATCAGCACCGCGTGCAAGGCGCACGGCGTCACCATGGTTCTCTGATCATCGTGGCCCGATCGGGTCGGGTGTGATGACGGACGGCCCCCACTCTCCGCGTGGGGGCCGTCCGTCATCGGGCACCCAACCGGCAACCGGCGCAGCTGACCATGCCGCTAGCGCTGGTCGGGGCGTTGGCGGGCGAAGGCGTCGCGCTTGCCCCACCGGCCGGGGATGTCCAGGAGCGCGATCCGCCCGAAGGCGGTGGGCAGCGCGGGGTCCACGGCCAGGTGATCCTCGTGCGGGTTGATACCGAGCATGGTGCGGATCAGCAGCATCGTGGCACCGCTGGACCACGCCTGCGGGCTGCCGGCGGTCGGGTAGCGAATCGGAAACTTGGTGGTGTCGCGGTCGAACCCGCCGAACGCCTCGGGTAGCCGACCCTCGAAGTAGGTGGCCGCGGAGAGGATGCCCTCGGCGATGCGGGCCGCCTCGTTGGCGAAGCCGTAACGGCGTAGACCCCAGGCGATGAAGGAGTTGTCGAACGGCCAGACCGTGCCGTTGTGGTAGCCGAGCGGGTTGTAGCGGCGCTGCCCCTCGGCGAACGTCCGCACACCCCAACCGGAGAAGAGCGCCGGACCCATCAGGTGCTCGACCACCCGGGGAGCCCGCTCCGGCGGCACGATGCCGCTCCAGAGCAGGTGGCCGATGTTGGACGACAGGCTGTCCACGGGGGTGCCGTCGTGGTCGAGCGCGAGGGCGTAGAAGCCGCGGTCCGCAAGCCAGAAATCCCGGTTGAACCGGTCGTACAGGGCCGCCGCCTCGCTCTCCAGCCGCTCGGCGTAGGCAGGATCACCCCAGACGGTACGGGCCAGCCTCGCTCCTCTGATCTTGGCGTCGTAGGCGTACCCCTGGGTTTCGCAGGTGGCCCTCGGGAAGCCCGGCAGCCGGCCGTCGGCGTAGGAGATGCTGTCCCAGGAGTCCTTCCAGCACTGGTTGTCCAGGCCGGTGACGCGGTTACGTCGCCGGTACCACACGTAGCCGGTGTCGGTCAGGTCCGCGTACCTGTCGATCCAGGTCAGCGCCGCGCGAGCCTCCTGCTCCAACTCCAGCACCAGTGCGGTGTCGCCGCTCCACCGCTCGTACTCGTCGAGCAGCACCACGAACAGCGGTGACGCGTCCACGGTGCCGTAGTAGGGGGAGTGCGGCTGCTCCTCGAACGCGGCCGACTCCCCGTAGCGCAGCTCGTGCAGGATTCGGCCCGGGTCCTCCTCCAGCACGTCGTCGGTCCGGGCGCCCTGCAGCGACGCGAGGATCCGCAGTGTCGGTGGGGTCAGCGACGGTGTGACGGGCAGGGTCTGCAGGCAGGTCAACAGGCTGTCGCGGCCGAACAGGGTCATGAACCAGGGCAACCCGGCCGCAGGCACGCTCTCGCCGCCGAGGGAGAGCGGGGCGAAGCGCAGCGCCGCCAAATCCACCAGGCTGCGGTGGTAGACCTGCTGGAGGCCGACGCTCTCGGTGTCCAGGGTCGGGGCCGCCGCGACCCAGTCCCGCATGCTCGTGGGCAGGGTGGAGTCGTTCGGCCGTTGGGCGCGCAGGGCGGCGCGCAGGTCGACGCCGTCCGGGCGCAGCGCCAGCATGACGGCCTGCAACCGGGTCGACCACTGCTGCCCCGGGCGGAGCCGGACCGCGAACCGAAGGCCGCCCGGGTCGTACTCCGCGGGCTCACTCGCCGACACGACAACCTCACGTCGGTAGGTGCCGCGCCGGTAGCCCAGTCGCAACTCGTTCGGGCCGACGCGGGTGTAGTGGGCGCCGACCTTGTCACCGACGTCGAACTTGATCTCGAAAATGTCGGCGAAGTCCGCCTCCACCTCCAGTCGCACGTTGAGCGTCATGTCCCGCTCGCCGTAATTGAAGATCGTGACCGACTCGGTGAGATCCGGGCCGATGCGCCTGCGCCGAATGGCCGACACGTCCGCCTCCACGTAGTCCACCGCCTCGCCCGGCACCGCGAAGAACGTGATCTCGAAGTACTCGCTGTCGTCCACCGACAGCGCTGTCATGCACTCGCCGTCGACGGTGAGCCTCCAGCGGGACAGGAAGCGCGTGTCGGCGGCGAAGAGGCCGACCGGGGTGCCCGAGGACGACCCCACGTCCCCGCTGGCGTCGGACACCATGAAGGTGTTCCCGTCGATGCACGCCACGGTGCCCGCGATGTCCCTCATCGGTCACGTCCCCGCGTCGGAATCGTGGCGCTGAGGCGGCCCGGACGTTCGCGGAAACAGCCGCCCGATGCGTAACGCCAGAGCGAGATCACCGTCGACCATGATCTCGCCCCGGGCGATCGCCGCCAGGCCATTCACCTCGCCCCGCGCCATCGCGTCCGCGAACTGCGCGGAAACGTTGACCACCGTGGTGGCGGGACCACCGTTTCTGGTCACCCGTAGCTCACCATGATCGATGTCCAGCCGCCACTGCTCCAGGTGGCCGCCGTCGCGGATGTCGAACCGCACGCTCCCGCAGACCTTGCTGAACCGTGGATCCCGGCCGGCGACCGACAACCGCTCGAAGAAGGCGCTGGCCTCCGACATCCCACCCCCTCGGGCGCTGGTAAGAGGGATGCCGGCTACCCGATCCGGGCAACTCCTAACGCCAGGCGGCATCCCTCGTTCCCGGGGCGAGCGAGCAGCCGGGTCAGCCGAGGTTGAAGTCCACCACGACCGGCGCCCGCCGGACCCGCACGGGAATCGCGGCGTCGAAGCCGGCGGCGTCGCAGTGCCAGACCGGCGGGGTGTACGCGCAGTCGCAACGCAGCTTCACCCGCTGGCCGGGGAGCAGGCGCAGGGCGTAATCGCTGCCCACGTCCGCCACGCCGGCCAGATCCCCGGTGGCCGCGTCGAACGCGACCACCTGGGCGTAGGTGAGCAGCTCGTCGACCCGTACCGCACCACTGAGCGGTGTTCCGGCGGGCAGCGCCTGATTCAGGGTCGCCGTCTGCTGGGCGCGGACCCGCACCGGCCGCGCCTGCTGACGACTGCCCACCCCACCGGACCAGACGGTCGCCAGGCCGGCGGCGGCGAACTGCACAGGCCAGTGGTACGGGCCGAGGCCGGTGATCGTGTAGCGGCCGTCCTCGTCGGTCATCGGGCCGTGGTCGTCGTACTTCGGATCCGGCACGTAGGGCACCACCATGACCCGGGCGCGGGAGACTGGCGCGCCCGTCGCCGCGTCGGTCACCACCCCGACGACGGTGCCGGGCGGGTCGAGCCGGACGTCCGGCACCCCGGTCACCGCACCAGCACGCACCTGGACCACCCGCGCCTGCTCGCGGTCACCGGTGCCGCCGTGCCGGCCCACCCACTGCCAGCCGTGGGTCGTCGTGTCGTAGGGGCGCACCAGCAGCCGGTACCTCCCCGGGGCGACATCGCCGGCCACCAGGACACCCTGCTCGTCGGCGCAGCCCGCGTACCGCCCGAGCTGGTCCTCGCCGAGGGTGACCGCCGCCAACGCGGCGGCGTCCACCGGGACGAGCGCGGCGCAGGCCCGGGGGACCGGCGCGCCGGTCGCCGCGTCGCGCACCACCGTCCGGACGCCGCCAGGCGCGGACGACCCGGGTGGACCCGCGGTGGCCGGCGCGGCGGCCTGCACGACGAGCAGGGCGACGGCGACGGTGGCGGTCAGGGTGCGCAGGAGTGCGCGGCTCATGGGGGTGTCCTTCCGACGGTGCGGCGGGTCGGCCGACGGTAACCGTCGGCAGTGATCCATTTCAGTCAATGTCGCTATCGCGACCGTTGCCGACCGGATAACCGTCCACGCCGCCCGGATCGGACGTTCTACCCGGAACCTGGCGCGTGCGGCACCTCTACGACATAGCGTCACGGGGCGGGACCACCGCTGCCCCCGGCAGCGGACCGACGGCGACGCCCACCCGAAAGGACCGGACATGAGTCGTGTCGACACTGTGCTCCTGCCGGAGCTGGACGGGCCGGTGCCCGCGACGCTGCCGAGCGCGCTCGGCCTGCTGAGCCTGGCCCTGGGCGTGGGCGCCCTGGCCGCGCCCGGACCCGTCGCGCGGATGACGGGAGTGGACGACGCCCCGGCCGCTCGGCCCGTGCTCACCGCCATCGGCCTGCGGGAACTGGGCAGCGCCGCCGGCCTGCTCAGCGGTCGACGTCCGGCCGGCTGGGCCTGGAGTCGGGTGGCCGGCGACGCGATGGACCTCACCCTGCTCGGGCGGGCCCTGGCCGACCGCAGCGGCGAACGCCGCCACCGGGTCGCGCTGACCACCCTCGCCATCGCCGGCATCACCGCCGTCGACGTGCTCGCCGCCGTACGCGTCGCCAGGGCTCGACGGGCCCGTGCCCGGGTGATCCGGATGGAGATCGCGGTGACGGTGAACCGGTCGCCCGCCGAGGCGTACCGGTTCTGGCGGGACATGGAGAACCTGCCCCGGTTCATGGCGCACCTGGAATCCGTACGCGCCGACGACCTGCGCCGTTCGCACTGGATCGCCCGTGGTCCGGCCGGGAAACGCGTCGAATGGGACGCCGAAATCATCGACGACCAGCCGAACAAGTCCATCACCTGGCGTTCGCTGCCGGGCACCGGCGTGGCCAACGCCGGCCGGGTCCGGTTCGTGCCCGCGCCCGGCGACCGGGGCACCGAGGTGCGGGTGGAGTTGCGTTACGCGCCGCCGGCCGGCGCGCTCGGTCGGGCGGTGGCGAAGCTGTTCGGCGAGGAACCCGAGCAGCAGGTCCGCGACGACCTGCGCCGGTTCAAGCAGGTGCTGGAGACCGGCGAGGTGGTCCGCTCCGATGGCAGCCCCAACGGCATCTCCGTACGCCAACAGGCCATGCAGCGTCCCGCCCAGCCGCTGCCGGCGTCCCGTCGCTGATCGTCCGAGCTCCGAAAGGGACCGAGAATGAAGGCCACCGCCTGGATGGGCGCCGACAGCGTCAAGGTCATCGACGTGCCCGACCCGAAGATCATGAACGCCCGGGACGCGATCGTCCGGATCAGCACCACCGCGATCTGCGGCTCAGACCTGCACCTCTACCACGGCTACATCCCCGCGATGCGCAAGGGCGACATCCTCGGCCACGAGTTCATGGGCGAGGTGGTGGAGGTGGGCCCCCAGGTCCGCAACCTCGCCCCCGGCGACCGGGTGGTGGTGCCCTTCCCCATCGCCTGCGGGCACTGCTCCTCCTGCCAGCGCGGCCTCTACTCGGTCTGCGAGAACTCCAACCCCAACGCCGGGATCGCCGAGAAGATCATGGGGCACTCACCGGCCGGCATCTTCGGCTACTCCCACCTGCTCGGCGGGTACGCCGGCGGTCAGGCCGAGTACGCCCGGGTGCCGTTCGCCGACGTCGGCCCGATCAAGGTGCCCGACGAGATCAGCGACGACCAGGCGGTCATGCTGGCCGACGTGTTCCCCACCGGCTACATGGGCGCCGAGATGTGCGACATCAAACCCGGGCAGGTGATCGCCGTCTGGGGCGCCGGCCCGGTCGGGCTGCTCGCCGCGGCCAGCGCCCGGCTGCTCGGCGCGGAACGGGTGATCGTCATCGACCGATACCCGTACCGGCTGCGGTTGGCCGAGGAACACATCGACGCGGAGACGATCAACTATGACGAAGTCGACGTGCTGGACACGCTCAACGAGATGACAGCCGGTCGGGGCCCCGACGCGTGCATCGACGCGGTGGGCCTGGAGAGCCACCACGGCAACGCCGCCATGTACGCGTACGACCGGGCCAAGCAGGCCGCGCGGGTCGAGACGGAACGGCCGTTCGCGCTGCGCCAGGCGATCCTGGCCTGCCGCTCGGGCGGGGTGGTCTCGGTCGTCGGCGCGTACGGCGGCTTCGTCGACAAGTTCCCGATGGGCGCGTTCATGAACCGGTCGCTGATCATGCGGACCGGTCAGTGTCACGTCCAGCGCTACACCCGGCCGCTGCTGGAACGCATCCAGCGCGGCGAGATCGACCCCAGCTTCATCGTCAGCCACCGGATGCCGCTGCGCGACGCCCCGAAGGGCTACAAGATCTTCCAGAAGAAGCAGGACGACTGCACGAAGGTGCTGCTCAAGGTCTGACCGGGTGGGCGCTGCCGGCGGGGGAGTGAGTAGTAGCGCTGTCTTTGGAGCTGATGCCGTAAACGAATCAGCCCGGCTGGCCTGGGGGTGCCTTCGCCTCGGAGTCGAGCGGCCGGATATGTGATGTCGTCAATGATCCGGGTGGGCGATGTCGTGAACGATTCAGCTCCAAAGGACCCGACCCTCACCTCGGCCACCACCGCAGGACGCTGTCGATGCGCAGGCGCCAGCCGCCAGCCGCGGCGAGCTAGCGTGTCGCCATGGAGAGTGGTGGCACGTCGGCGCGGGTCTCGGCCGACCTCACCGTCCGGTTGCGGCCGGTTGCCGAGCCCGACCTGGCGATGTTCCGGCGGTTCTGCACCGAGCCGGGCCTGATCGGTCTGGACTGGGCCGGCTTCCGGGACGCCGGGGCGCCGGCGCGGAGGTTCGCCGTCGACGGCTATGGAGAAGGCCGGTTTCCAGCTCGAGGGCGTCATCCGGGCCTGCGAGTTCCGGGCTGGCCAGTGGCGCGACGGCTACCTGTACAGCCGGTTGCGCGACGACCCGTCCCCCTGGGACCCGACGCCGCAGGTCTGAGCCCTAGCGCGGGCGGACTCCCGGCTCCACCGTCAGAGTCCTCGAAGAGGCGGGAAGTCCGGGTCCGCGCGTGACCCGTTTGTCGCCGGAGAGCGTGGGAACTCGCCCCGTTCGTCCGCAGGTAGGCCAGACGGCATGCCGACGAGACCGAAGGAGCGGGGCATGGACTACGAGCAGATGATCGCCACGGTACGACAGCGCGCGGGCCTCGGTGAGAACGAGGCCGTGCGGTCCGTGCAGGCCGTCCTGTCGGTGCTCGGTGAACGGCTCGCCGGACAGGAGGCAGACAACCTGGCCGCACAGCTACCGGAGCGGCTGAACGCCTCCGTCACTCGCAATCCGCAGGGCCGCCGGTGGGACGTCGGCGAGTTCCTGAAGATGGTCGGCGACCGCGAACAGGTCGCGAACGCAGACCAGGTGCGTCAACACGCCCAGGCGGTGTTGCGTACCGTCGCCGAGGCGCTCAATGACGACGAGCGGCACGACCTGCTCGCCCAACTTCCCGGCGGCATCATCGATCTCTTCGGTGTTCCCACCCCACGAGGCTGAGCCCCCGCGCCGATCGGGTTCCCGGGGCGCTCACGGAATCGGCCACTCGTGCACCGGCCGGTTGCTGTGCATCAGGTCCACATAGTGCCGGACCACCTCGCGCAGCGCCGCCGGCCGGTCCAGGTGGTCGGCCGACTCCAACCGGTGCAGCGTCTCCACCTGCCAGGTCGCGCCGTTACGGCCGGTCAGACAGCGCTGCTCGATGATGCCGAGCAGCCGGTCACGCTCGGTCGGGTCGAGCCCCCACCGGTCCAGGCCGTGATGCGCCATCGGCAGCAACCGGCGCAACACCAACTCGGTGACCGGCAGATAGCCCAGACCGGGCCAGAAGACCTGCGCGTCGATGCCGTGCCGGGCGCAGCCGGTGAAGTTCTCCTCGGCGGCGCTGAACGACATCTGCGACCACAGCGGCCGGTCCGATTCGGCGAGGGCACGAACCAGTCCGAAGTAGAAGGCGCCGTTGGCGATGGTGTCCAGCACGGTCGGACCGGCCGGCAGCACCCGATTTTCCACCCGCAGATGTGGTCGGCCGCGCGACACGTCGTACACCGGGCGGTTCCACCGGTAGACGGTGCCGTTGTGCAGGCGCAACTCGGCCAGGTTGGGCACCTCGCCGGCCGCGAGGGCCTGCGCCGGGTCCTCCGGGTCGCAGACCGGCAGAAGCGCCGGAAAGTAGCGCACGTTCTCCTCGAACAGGTCGAACACGCTGGTGATCCAGCGTTCACCGAACCAGACCCGGGGGCGTACCCCCTGGGCTTTGATCTCTTCCGACCGGGTGTCGGTGGCCTGCTGGAACAGTGGAATGCGGGTCTCGCGCCACAACTCCCGGCCGAAGAACAGCGGCGAGTTCGCGCCGACCGCGACCTGGATGCCGGCCACCGCCTGGGCGGCGTTCCAGTAGTCGGCGAACTGTGCCGGGCTGACCTGCAGGTGGAACTGGGTGCTGGTGCAGGCCGCCTCCGGGGTGATCGTGTCAGCGGTGACCGCCAGGCGCTCCACCCCGCTGATGGCGATCGGCAGATCCTCGCCCCGGGCCGCGAAGATCTGCTCGTTGAGCAGCTTGTAGCGCGGGTTGGCCGAGAGCGTCTCGGCGGTCAGATGCTCGGGGCGCAACGTCGGCAGGATGCCGATCATGACCATGTGCGCGCCGATCGTCCGAGCCTTGACCTCGGCGGCGTTGAGGCTGGCCCGCACGTACTCCTCGAAGTCGGCCGTGCCGGTGCCGGTCAGCCGGCGCGGCGGCACGTTGATCTCGACGTTGAACTGGCCCAACTCGGTCTGGAAGCTCGGGTCCTCGATGGCCGCCAGCACGTCGGCGTTGCGCATCGCCGGATTCGACGACTCGTCGACCAGATTCAGCTCGATCTCGACGCCGGTCATCGGCCGGTCGAGGTCGAAGCGCGACTCGCGCAGCATCTCGGCGAAGACATCCAGGCAGCGTCGGACCTTGTCGCGATAGCGGGCCCGATCCTCTCGACTGAAGGTTCGCACGCCGACGTCCTCGCCCATGGTCACCACCCCGTCACCGCTGGTCCCCCTAACCTCGCACGTGATCGGCGGGCGGGGGAAGACCCGACGGCCCTTTCCTACCCACGTGCCCGTCCCGCCACCCCGAACAGAGCAGACCGATAGCATTGCCGTCCGAGAGGTGGTGGCGTGCGAATGCGCGAGAAGGTGACCCGGCTGTTCGTCGCGGCGGCGATCGCCGAGGCCTGCTCCTGGCTGGCCCTGCTGGTCGGCATGCTGGTCAAGTACGGCCCGACCGACAACGAGCTGGGCGTCAAGATCTTCGGACCGATCCACGGCGGCCTGTTCGTCGCGTACGTCCTGCTGGTGCTGGCCGTGGCCCGGTCGCACCGGTGGAGTCTGCTGGCCACGGCGGTGGCCCTGGCCAGCGCGGTGCCGCCCTTCGCCACCCTGGCCTTCGAGCGCTGGGCCCGCCGCCGGGGAATGCTCGGCGTCGACCGGCAACCGGCCCGCGAGCCCGCCCCGGTCGGCTGAGCCGCCGAACGGGGGGCGAACCCGCCGCACCGATCAGGTCAGCGCGGAGCAGGCCACCACGCCGGCCAGCAGCAGCGCGCCCAGGAACGCCTGCAACAGCAGCGGCGGCCCGAGGTGCGACCAGAGCGTCGCGGTACGCGGGGTCAGCAACTGCCCGGTGGTGAGGTTGACGATCCGCTCGATCCGGGGCGGCAACTCCGGGTCGCGTTGCGGGCGCAGGGTGAGCTGCACCTGATCCGCCGGGTGCAGGGCGCTCTGCGGCAGGTGACCGTGCAGCTCCACCTCGCAGAGCTGACCGGCGGTGTTACGGAGCCGCACCGGGGTGACCAAGTATTCCGGGCCCTGCTTCAGCTCCTTCCAACGCCGCCGGGTGCCGCCACCGCCGAAGGAGAAGAGCGAGCGCAGCAGCAGGGCGGGCAGCCGGGCGAAGGCCGCCGCGGCGAGCACCGCCACCAGCACCGGTTGACCGACGCGTACCTCGCGGGTGTAGCCGTCGAGCAGGCGGATCAGCCGCCCGGTGACGATTCGTTCCGTCGGGTGCACGATCCGTCGAGTATCGAGTCCGCTGTCCATCTCCACCACCGAGAGTCCTGTTGTGTTCACAGATCGTATCGACGTCTCCGGTTGAACGACGTGAATGAAACCTGGTCACGGGCTCACGGCCGCGAGGTGACATCCCCGGCGACCCGGGTAAGCGGGGGGCCGAGCTGGAAAGGGGTCGAGCATGCAGCTGTCCTTCCTGCGCCCGCTCTACGACCGTCCCGGGCCGTGGTGCTCGGTGTATCTGGACGCCTCCGCGGACACGGAGGACGCCCACCCCGCCCTGGATCTGCGCTGGCGTGCCCTGGAACGCAGCCTGGCCGAACAGGGGGCGGACGAGGCGGACATCGCCGCGCTGGACCGGGTGGTCCGAGGCCATGACCCGATGGTCGGGGACTACGGCCTGGCGGTCTTCGCCAGTCACGGCCGGGTGGTGCTCTCCGAGTACCTCTCCGCGCCACCACTGCGGGACCTGGCCCACGTCGGGCCGTTGCCGCACGTGATGCCGCTGCTCGCCCAGCGCGGCGAGCAGGTCGCCTGGGTCCGGGTGGTCGCCGACCGGGTCGGCGCCGACGCCATGGCGGTCAGCGCCGGTGGGGTGCCCCGGCGGGCGCACGTCGCCGGCCGCGACGAGTACCCGCTGCGGCGGGCGAAGCCCGGCGGCTGGTCGCAGTCGCGCTACCAGCGGGCGGCCATGGAGGCGTGGCACCAGAACGCGGGCGACGTCACGGCGGCGACCGTGCAGCTGGCCGACCGGGTCGGCGCGGACGTGGTGGTGGTCGCCGGCGACGTCCGGGCCACCGGAATGATCGCCGCGCAGATGCCGGAGCGCTGGCAGGATCTGGTGGTACGCACCGATGCCGGCTCCCGGGCTGGCGGCGCCGACCAGACCATGCTGGACGACCTCACCGTGCAGACCATCGCGGAGATCGCCGACCAGCGGATCAGCGACGCGTTGGACAAGTTCGGCGTGCAGGAGGACGTGGGCGGCGGCCTCGAAGCGGTCGTCTCGGCCCTGCAACGCAACCAGGTCGACATGATGCTCATCGTGGACGACCCGTCGGCCAACGGTGAGCTGTGGATCGGCGCGGAACCCACCGAGATCGCCGTCGACCCGGGGCAGCTGGCCGCCATGTCGGTGACCGACCCGCAGCGGGTACGCGCCGACGCGGCACTGGTCCGGGCGCTCGTCGGCACCGACGCGGCACTGACAGTGCTCGGCCCCGATGAGGCGCCCGACCTGACCGACGGCGTGGGGGCGGTACTGCGCTACGTCGACCCCAGCACACCGGGGCGTGGCAATGGTTGACCGAACGGTCGCGGACGTCGTGGTGGAACGGCTCCTGGCCTGGCGGGTGCCCCGCGCCTTCGGGTATCCGGGCGAGGCGATCGCCCCGCTGGTCGACGCGCTGGACCGCACCGGCGGGGAGCCGGCGTTCATCCCGGCGCGGCACGAGGAGACCGCCTCGTTCATGGCCGCCGGGCACGCGAAGTTCACCGGCGGCATCGGGGTCTGCCTCGCCACTCAGGGACCCAGCGCCGTCCAGCTGCTCAATGGCCTCTACGACGCCAAGTTGGACAGCAAGCCGGTGGTGGCCATCGTCGGCGAGGACATCTCGGGGCCGCTCGGTGGGGCGCACCAGGAGATCGGGCTGAGCCGACTCTTCGCAGACGTGTGCAACCAGTTCGTCCGGTACGGTCGCCGCCCCGAGGAGGTGGGGGCGCTGCTGGACCAGGCGTTCCGGACGGCGGCGGCGACCCGCAGCCCGACCTGCGTGGTGCTGCCCCGGCAGTTGCAGGAGGCGCTGGTGCCCGACCCGCAGACGTACGGCGCCGGGGTCATCACGGCGACCCCCGGCGAGCCACTGGCCCGGGTCCTGCCGCACGAGGCCGACCTGGACGCCGCCGCGCAGCTGCTCAGCGGCGGACAGCGGACCGCGATCCTGGTGGGTCAGGGTGGTCGGGACGCGGCCGCCGAGATCATCGAGATGGCCGACCGACTCGGCGCCGGGGTGGCCACCTCCCTGCTGGGCAAGCCGGTGCTCGACGAGCGACTGCCGTTTCACACCGGGGTGCTCGGCGAGGTCGGCACCCCGGCGGCGGCCGAGCTGATGGGTGGCTGCGACACGCTGCTGATGGTCGGCACCAACGACCCGTGGACCGACTACTTCCCGATGCCGGAGCAGGCGCGCACGGTGCAGATCGACATCGACGGCCGCCGGATCGGCACCCGGTACCCGGCCGACGTGCCGCTGGTCGGTGACGCCGCCGAGACCCTGCGGGCGCTGCTGAGCCGGGTGCACGGTCGGCCCGAGCAACAGTGGCGTGCCACCGTGGAGAGTTCGGTGGATCGGTGGCGGGAGGTCGCCGCCGAGCGGGTCGCCGCCACCGCTGACCCGGTCAACCCGCAGCTCGTCCTGCAGGAGTTGTCCGCGCGAATGCCCGGCGCCGGGGCGGTAGCTGTCGACGTCGGCTCGGTCCTCTACTGGTACGCCCGGCACCTCACCCTGCCGCCCGGGGTCAATGCCCAGCTGTGCGGCACCCTCGGCTCGATGGGCTGCGCGCTGCCGTACGCGGTGGCGGCCAAGCTCGCCGCCCCGGACCAACCGGTGGTCGCGCTGGTCGGTGACGGGGCGATGCAGCTCAACGGGCTCGCCGAACTGATCACCGTGTCGCACCTCTGGCAGGGGTGGCGCGACCCTCGGCTGGTGGTGCTGGTGCTCAACAACCGGGACCAGAACGGTATGGGTGGCGGGCGGCAGCCGTCGTCCGACCCGACCCACCGCCGCCCCGACGTGCCGTACGCCGGTTGGGCCCGGCTGCTGGGGCTGCACGGGGTGCGGGTGGACCGCCCGGAGCTGGTCGGCGCGGCCTGGGACGAGGCACTCGCCGCGGACCGTCCCTGCGTACTGGAGGCGGTCGTCGACCCGGCGGTGTCGCTGGCGCCACCGGAGCCCGCGTTCGCCGACCTGCGGGGCCTGTACGCCGAGGGCGCTGCGGCCCGGAAGGTCCGCGAACAGGTGGAGGTCACCATCGCCGCCGACGATCTCGTTTAGCCACCCGGGACCAGGGCATGAGTAGCGGCCCCGATGACGCTGGAGGTCCGATGTCCGAGCCCGCTGACCGCCGCTACGGTCCGGCGATCCTGCCGAGGGCGCGGGGCCCGCTTTCCGCGGCGGTCGTCAGGGCGTTGCGGCGTCCGCCGCACGACCTGCCGGCCGGTCTCGGCACCGACCTCGACCCGGCGGATCCGATCTTCGACGAGGACCTTCAGCTGACGCTGTTCCTCTGCTACGAGCTGCACTACCGGGGTTGGCTCGGGGTGGACGAGTCGTGGGAGTGGCAGCCGACCCTGCTGGCGCTGCGTGGCCGCTGCGAACGGGTCTTCGAGGCGGCGTTGCGTCGGCTGGTCGGGGTGCCGTCGGTACCCGCCGCCGGGGTGGCCGCCGGTCTGGCCGATCTGGTCGCGGCCGACGACGGGCCGGCGCTGGCCGCGTGGCTGCAACGGCGCGCGGACCTTGCCCAGTTCCGCGAGTTCGTCGCCCACCGTTCCGTCTACCACCTGCGTGAGGCGGACCCGCACAGCTGGGCGCTGCCCCGGCTCGGCGGTCCGGCCAAGGCCGCGCTCGTGGAGATCCAGACCGACGAGTACGGCAACGGGCGGCTGGACCGGATGCACGCCGAGCTGTTCCGGCGCACCCTCGACCGGCTGGGCCTGGACGCCAGGTACGGCGCCCACGTCGAGGCGGTACCGGCGGTGACGTTGGCGACCAACAACCTGATGTCGCTGTTCGGGCTGCACCGACGGTTGCGTGGCGCGCTGCTCGGACACCTGGCCGCGTTCGAGATGACGTCCTCGCTGCCCAACCGCCGCTACGGCAACGGGCTGCGTCGGCTCGGCTTCGACGAGCTGGCCACCCGCTTCTACGACGAGCACGTCGAGGCCGACGCGGTGCACGAGCAGATCGCCGCGCACGACATGTGCGGTGGCCTGGTCGGCGTGGAGCCGGCCCTCGCCGGCGACGTGCTCTTCGGCGCGGCGGCCGGGCTCGCGGTGGACCGGTTGTTCGCCGCGCACCTGTTGGACAGCTGGGCCGCCGGCCGCACCTCGCTGCGTGCACCCGCCCCGCCGGCGCTACCGCCCAAGGTCTCGCTTGTCGTGTCGCCCGCGGTGGCCCCGCCGGCCCCGCCCGCGCTCGTCTGATCCGAGCGGCCAGCGCAGATCCGCGAAGCCGACGGCTCACGCCACACCGGGCGGGGCCGGCGGGTAGCCGCCCGTTGTCGGCTCCCGGGCCGACGCGTCTGTCGGCCGGCAGGCAGACGCCCGCTGTCGGGCCGGCGGGCCGACTGCCCGCCGTCGGCCGACGGGCGGGCGCGCGCTGGCGGCCAGCGGCCTGCCGAGCGGAATCCGCCCTTTGCTCTGCACCCGCCCGTGCACCACGCCACGTCCGCACAGGCTGTTGGCGATCAGGTCGGCTACGCGCACGGTCCGTAACTGGCGCATGGGCGGGTGCAGAGCAAAGGGGAGGTGCGTCTGGTGCGGCCCAATCCGTGGACTTTCGCTGCGTGGCGGCGCGGTGGGGTCACGCGCGCGGTGGGGTGACGCGGCGCGGTGGGGCCACACGCGCGGGGAGAGTGGGGTCAGCTCTCGCGGGTGGTGCCCGCCCGGAAGTTGATCGCCTTGTGGGTGCCGTCGCAGAACGGCTTAAGCGCCGACTTGCCGCACCGGCACAGCGCCACCGTGCCGCGCCGCGCGTCGATGCGCTCGCCGTCCGGGGTGACCAGCGCGAAGTCGCCGCGGACCAGCAGCGGTCCGTCCTCGTACGGGGTGATCGTGGCGGCGGCTGGCTCGCTGGTGTCGTCGGTGCCCATGGCCCCGGAAGTGCCCGCCCTGCCCCTGCCGAAACCCGATCCACCGAACGCCGGTGATGACCGGGGCACCCA